>DATNLB010000414.1:0-24660 GCA_035603095.1 Candidatus Acidiferrales bacterium | reverse complement strand
ATCCGCAACCGCGAGATTGGATTTATTTTCCAGGCGTTCAACCTGATCGGCGACTTGACGGTGTATGAAAACGTCGAGCTGCCATTGACGTATCGCGGCACCAGCGCCGCGGAGAGGAAGCAAAAAGTGCAGCACGCGCTGGAACGCGTGGGCATGGCCCACCGGCTGCGTCACTACCCGTCGCAGCTTTCCGGCGGTCAGCAACAGCGTGTCGCCGTGGCCCGCGCGCTGGTCGGCGATCCGCTGATTCTGATGGCTGACGAGCCGACAGGAAACCTCGATTCGAAGAACGGCGAAGCGGTCATGGAACTGCTGCGCGATCTGCACCGCAACGGGGCGACCGTTTGCATGGTTACGCACGACCAGCGCTATGCGAATTTCGCGGAGCGCACGATTCACTTGTTTGACGGGCGGATTGTCGAAGAGACGCAAGAAGCGCGAGTGGGCGCCTGACGACGATTCGCGGTGGCGGAGGAAACCTGAAAACATGAAAGCGCGTGCTGGGCCGCTGCCGGAGAAGTGTGCCGCTTTCGCATAGAGAACGACGCTGCTGGAAGGAGCGATAGCATGCGAAGCATCTGGCAAGACCTGCGCTACGCCACGCGTGTTCTGGCAAAGAGCCCAGGGTTCGCCGCAGTTGCCGTACTTACCCTAGCGCTCGGAATCGGCGCGAACACTGCAATTTTCACAGTGGTCTACGGCGTACTTCTGCGTCCCCTTCCCTTCCCTCAGCCCGACCGCATTGTCCAGCTTGCCGAAGCCTTTCGGGAAGACTCCGATGAGATGGACCTGTCGTGGAACGAGTTGGAGCATTTGCGGGAATACGGCCAACTCTTCGAACACATAGCCGGCTACACCGACGTGGGCTTCAATCTCGCTACCGGGACAGAAGCAGAACATGTCCGTGGAGTGCCGGCCTCAGCAGAATACTTTCAGGTCCTGGGAGTACGTCCGGCCCTGGGCCGCGACTTTCTTCCTGAGGAAGACCGTGGCGAGGGCCAGCGTGTGGCCATCCTGAGCCATGAATTGTGGCTTCGCCGGTTTGGCGGTGAGCCCGGACTCATCGGGCGAAAAATTCTGTTAAGCGGCGATGCGTATACCGTTGTCGGAGTGATGCCGACTGGATTTGATCCTCGCGCGAACTCGGAATTAAACCCGGGTACGCGCGCGGATGTGTGGGTTCCGCTAGCCCTGGTGGCGAAGTCTGCGGGTAGCGGGGAAAACCTCGCGGTGATCGCCCGGCTAAACTCCACGGTGACGACGGCACAGTTGCTATCGCAGATGGACGTCGTCACACGGGATTTCCGGGTGCGATACCCCAACGTGGTTGGGCAAGAGCTGGTTATGAGCTTCCGTCCGTATCAAGCGATGATCGGCTTGGGAATGCGGCCGTTCTTGCTGGTTTTGCTGGGAGCGATCGGATTTGTGCTACTCATTGCTTGCGCCAATGTTGCCAATTTATTCCTGGCGCGCGGCAGTTCACGAGGACGAGAGATTGCCGTACGTGTCGCGATGGGAGCTTCTCGAGGCCGCCTAATCCGCCAATTGCTGACAGAGAGTTTGCTGATTGCCCTGGCAGGGGGCGCACTCGGTTTGGTGGTGGCCTACGCGGGTTTGAGTTCGCTATTAGCGACGGCGCCCGTCAACTTGCCGCGGGTAAGCGATATTCGATTGGACGGCTGGGTGTTCGTATTCGCGTTTCTGATTTCCATTGCGACGGGTGCGGCGTTCGGAGTTGCGCCCGCCCTCTATGCGACGAAGACCAATCTGAACGAATCGCTAAAGGAAGGCGAAGGAAGAGCCAGTGCCGGAGCAGGCCGCGCGAGGCTGCGGCAAGGATTGGTGATCGGGGAATTAGCACTGTCGCTGGTTTTGTTGACCGGGGCGGGTCTGATGATCGCCACATTCGAGAGATTGATGAATACGAGCCCAGGATTCGATCCGCACCACGTTCTCACCATGCAATTCTGGATGACGGGGTCAAAATATGCGTCGGCTCCAGAAGTCATGAAATTCTATCGCGCTGTCGAGCAGCGCATCGAAGGACTGCCCGGGGTGACCGCGGGGGGCGTCGTAGCCGCAGGACTGCCGCTTGAGCGCGGGGGAAACAATGGGGTGAGAATTGCGGGGGCCAAGGAGTCGGAATGGATCAACATGGATTATCGCGAGATTACCCCGGGCTATTTTCAATCCATCGGGACGCCATTGAAACAGGGCCGGGGAATCACGGAGGCCGATTCCGAAGTCTCCAATCCGGTCGTGGTTATTAATGAAGCGGCCGCGCGGAAGTATTTTCCTGACCGGAGTTCACTCGGTGAGCATCTTTACATCAGCGGCGTATTGTGTGAAGTGGTGGGTGTGGTGGGCGACGTGAAAAGTCATCTGGACCAGCCCGCTGAACCGACAACATTTGTTCCTGCGGCACAAGCAAAGCTGGGAACCTCAAACTTGTTTGAGGGTTGGTTTCCGCGAAGCATCGTTGTGCGAACGACGGGTGACCCGCTACACCTGAGCCAGGCACTGCGAGAAGCGGTGGCGGCAACGGATCCGCTGGTGCCTACTGGTGCGATTCGATCGATGGATCAGGTGCTTTCGCGTTCTTTGGCGCTGCGAAGCTTCATGATGCTGCTGTTGGGCTTCTTTGGCGGGCTCGCGCTGCTACTGGCAAGTGTAGGGATCTACGGAGTCATCGCGTTCGCGGTCTCGCAGCGAACCCGCGAAATCGGAGTGCGCATGGCGCTGGGAGCGCGGCCCGCGGACGTGCTACGAATGGTTCTGAGGGAAGGGATGACGCTTGTCGGTGCGGGAGTGGTGCTCGGCGTCGCGGCTTCGCTGATGTTGACGCGGTTGCTGGAAGGCATGGTGTACGGAGTGAGGGTACGAGACCCGCTCATTTTCGCGGCGGTGGATTTGCTCTTGGTGGCGGTTTCGCTGGTGGCCTGCTACGTGCCGGCGCGGCGAGCGACGCGTGTTGATCCGCTGGTGGCGTTGCGGTACGAATAGGAGATTTCACATGCACACCCTTTGGCAAGACGTTCGATTCGGCCTGCGAATGTTGCTCAAGCACCGGATCGCCACGATCGTTTGCGTGCTGGCACTGGGTCTGGGGATCGGTGCAAACACGGCGATGTTCAGCCTGGCAGAGGCGTTTCTGCTACATCCGGTGCCATTCGAGAATTCCGACCGCATTGTCGCTCTGGTGGACGTGCGCGTTAGCCAGGATGGCGGCGCAGGTTTCGGTCCCCAGGATCTCACTCCGATTGCGCCCGCGACGTACCTCGATTGGAAAAAGGAGGCGCATTCGTTCGACGATCTGGCGGCGTACGCATGGGATGAAGTAAACCTGACCGGCGACCGCGAAGCGCAAAAAGTCCAGGACTTCCAGGTTACCGCCAATTTTTTCCCCATGATCGGTGTGCAGCCACTTCTGGGCCGCACCTTTCTTCCGGAAGAAGAAGAGCCGGGCCGCAATCAGGAAATCATTTTGAGCTACGGGCTGTGGGAACAGCGCTATGCCTCCGATCCCAACATCCTGAAGCGTCTCATAAAAGTGGACGGAAAGAGCTTTAACATTGTCGGCGTGATGAAGAAGGGCTTCGATTTTCCGATGCCCGCCGAGGCGTGGATACCGCTGGCGCTGAGCACGAAGGAACGCCTCGCGCGTGACCATCGCCGGCTTTGGGTGCTGGGACGGCTCAAGCCTGGCGTTTCTTTTTCCACGGGCGCCGCGGAGATGCAAGCCATCTCGGAGCGTCAAGCGCAAGCTTATCCCGATACCAATAAAGCCTGGCGGCTGCGACCGCAACCGCTGAGGGAATTCATCACCGGAACGCTGACCCGGCAATACACGGTGCTCCTCATGGTGGCGGTTGGCTTTGTCCTGCTCATCGCGTGCGCCGACGTCGCGAACGTGCAATTCGCGCGCATCACGGGGCGGACAAGTGAGTTCGCGGTGCGCACGGCGCTGGGCGGCAGCCGCTGGAGGGTCGTTCGCCAATTGCTGATCGAGAGCATCATGTTGTCTCTGGGAGGTGCAGCCCTAGGTTTGTTTCTTGCGCAATGGGACATCCAGATGATTCTGGCGCACATGCCGCCGGACGTAGCCCGATTCGTGGCCGGGTGGAAGACGATTCGTTTGGACGCTAATGCATTTCTGTTCGCGCTGGTTATCGCCGTGTTGAGCGGGGTGATTTCGGGGATCGCGCCTTCCCTGCTGGGTTCCCGCGCGAGCATTGCGGAAACGCTGAAAGAAGGCGGCCGCAGTTCTTCCGTGAGTCGCGCACGGCACCGTCTGCGAGGGGCGCTGGTGGTTGCCGAAGTGGCGCTCGCACTCGTGCTTCTGATCGGTGCGGGCCTTATGGTGAAAGGCTTTGAGGGATTGCTGAACGTGAATGAGAGCTACGCTCCGCAAACGCTGCTGACGCTCAACTTCTCACTGCCGGAAGTACAGTACGCGCAGCCAGCCGCGCGGCTGAACTTCAGCGAACAAATCATGCGGCGGCTTGGTTCTGTTTCCGGGGTGCAAGCGGCCTCGCAGGTGACGTATGTCCCCTATGCGGATGGCGGAGCTGTCAATGAGAGAGAGTTTTCGATCGAAGGGCGACCGCTGATACGGCGCGGCGAAACGCGCAGCGCCATCGTGGAGACGGTTACACCGAATTACTTTAATACACTAAATATCGCGCTGCGCGAGGGCCGGTTGCTGAGCGATACGGACGGGGCGGAATCACCGCAGGTCGCGGTGATCAGCGAAAGCCTGGCCAGGCGCTATTTCCCTGGAGAAAATCCGCTGGGCCGCCATATCGGGGCCCGCAAAGCGGAAGCCGAAGGCGGATGGATGACGGTAGTCGGAGTGGTAAACGACGTGCGTTACAGCTGGATCGTGAAAGAGGATGTCCCCACGATTTACCGCTCGTTCCGGCAGGCGCCTCCGTATTACACGACCGTGGTGCTACGCACGGCAGGTGATCCGCTGAAATTCGTTTCCGCTGCTCGCTCGGAAATTGCGGCGGTCGATGCAAATCTGCCGCTGTACAACATCAAGCCGATGAATAAGGTGATCACCGAATCGATTATTGGCTTCACGTACGTGGCTACGATGATGGGAGTGCTGGGGATTATCGCGCTGGTGCTGGCATCGGTCGGGGTGTTCGGGGTCATGTCCTATTCGGTGAGCGAGAGGACCCACGAGATCGGAATCCGCATGTCGATGGGTGCGCAGACAGGCAACGTTCTCTCCTTGGTGCTTCGAAGCGGGATGCTTCTCACCGTGCTGGGGCTGGCCATTGGCCTGCCCATTGCATTCCTGCTGGCGCAGGCGCTTTCGTCGCTTCTTTATGGAGTGCAGGCTGCCGATCCAGTGTCCTTCATCGGGCTACCCCTGCTGCTGCTGGCCGTGGCCGGAATAGCATGCTACCTTCCTGCGCGACGGGCAGCGCACCTCGATCCGCTGCGGGCCTTGCGGCACGATTGAGGCCTGCGCCACGCCCCCAACCGGCGCTTGGAATAAACGGACCAGTTGCGCTACAACAGAGAGACGGACAAGGACTTAGAGTGCTGCTGCTCAGATTCCCTGCAATGAGGTAAGGAGAAATTGTGGAGCCATTGATTCAACTGCGAAATCTGGAAAAAGTTGTCGAGGCCGGTCCGAATAAATTTTATCTGTTGCGCAGAATCAATTTGGATATTCAACCGGGCGAGTTCGTCACCATCATGGGCCCTTCCGGCGCCGGAAAGTCAACGCTGCTAAGCATAATCGGAATGCTCGATGGCGCGTGGACCGGGGACTATTACTTCCTCGGCGAAGCCGTCCACAAGCTCAACGTCAAGAAGCGGAACGAGCTCCATAAAGCGAATATCGGCTTTGTCTTCCAGAGCTACCACTTGATCGACAATCTGACAGTATTCGAAAACCTGGAAGTGCCGCTCTCCTACAAGAATGTGCCGCACAAAGAACGCGTTAGCCTGGTTTGCGATAGCCTCGACCGATTCCACATCGTCGGCAAGAAAGACCTGTTTCCGAACCAGCTCTCCGGCGGCCAACAGCAACTTGTCGGCGTGGCCCGCGCGGTGATCCTCAGTCCGAAACTGATCCTCGCCGATGAGCCGACTGGGAATCTGCATTCCGCACAGGGCGATGAGATCATGCAGCTCTTCAAAAGACTGAATGACGCCGGCACGACAATCATTCAAGTGACACACTCCGAAAGAAATGCGTCGTATGGAAACCGGATCATCCAATTGAAGGACGGCTGGGTTGTAAGTGACAACACGACAGCCGGGGCGCAAGTTGGCGCGTCACACCCCGCGTGAGCGGGGGCTTGCCGGCTGCAAGGCGGCGCTTCGATCGTTTCTTACCGTGCCTGAAAAACGGCAGTAGGGTAGACTTCGCAAAACCATTCGAATGAAAACGACTAACCCCCACCCTCATCGAGTTCTTTTGGCTGACGATCAGGCGGACATCCGCGACGCTCTGCGCTTGCTCTTAAAGCGCGAGGGCTATGAAACACAGGGCGTCGCCTCTCCGGCCGAGGCTCTGAGCGCCATCGAATCCCGGGAATTTGACGCCGTCTTGATGGACCTCAACTACGCGCGAGACACGACGTCGGGCCAGGAGGGGCTCGACCTGCTCACGCGCATACAAATGCTCGACAGTACGTTGCCTGTGATCGTCATGACCGCATGGAGCAGCATCGAACTGGCGGTAGAGGCGATGCGGCGCGGCGCGCGCGACTTTGTCCAGAAGCCCTGGGAAAATACTCGCATGCTCGCCATTTTGCGCACGCAAATCGAGTTGCGGCAGGCGCTGCGGCAGGCCTCTCGCCTCGAAGCCGAAAACCGCATCCTGCGCGCCGAATCGCGTCCGACATTTTTGGCGAAATCCCCGGCGATGGCGCCGGTCCTGGAACTGATTGGACAGATCGGACCGTCGGACGCCAACGTTTTGATCACCGGAGAACATGGCACCGGCAAAGAAGTTGTAGCGCGAACCCTTCATGCGTTGTCATCGCGTGCGACGAAACCAATGGTGACGGTGAATGCGGGGGGGCTATCCGAAGGTATTTTCGAAAGCGAGCTTTTCGGTCACGTAAAAGGCGCCTTTACCGATGCGCGCGCGGACCGCGTCGGGCGGTTCGAACTCGCCGATGGCAGCACCTTGTTCCTGGACGAAATCGCCAACGTTCCGCTCAACCTGCAGGCCAAACTTTTGCGCGTTCTGGAAACGGGGGATCTCGAGCGTGTCGGCTCGTCCACCACCCGGCGGGTCAACGTGAGAGTGCTCGCGGCTACCAATGCGGACGTGAATGCCGAGGCCGCCGCGGGCCGGTTCCGTCAAGACCTGCTGTTTCGCCTGAATACCATCGAGATCCACATCCCTCCGTTGCGAGACCGCCGCGAGGACGTCGATCTCCTTGCGCACCATTTTGTCCACGGTTACGCGCAGCGCTACCGAAAAAACATTTCCGGTTTCGACCCGGCCGCCATGAGGGCTCTGCATGAGCATGCCTGGCCAGGCAACGTTCGGGAGCTCGATCACGCGGTCGAACGCGGCGTGCTCCTCTCGCCCGGCCCTGCCGTTCGTGCGGCAGACCTCGGCTTGCGCGCGCAGCCCGCTGGCGGGGCGGCCAAACTGGAGGAGATGAGCCTCGACGAAGTGGAGCGGTATCTCATTCAGCGCACTCTCTCCCGCCACGAAGGCAACGTCAGCCAGGCCGCCAAGGCTCTGGGATTGAGCCGCAGCGCTATGTATCGCCGGCTGCAAAAACATGGGCTGGAATGAGGCAAATGTCCTATGAGCGCCGCATCCAGCTTCTCGCGCTAGCGGCGGGTTTCCCAGGTTCTCTGATCGCCATGATTCTCTTGTGGCATGGCAATTATTCTTCTGGGGCCGTCTGGACAATCGCCTTTCTCATCCTTTCTCTCTGGCTCGGCTTCGCTTTCTCCCTGCGAAATCGCGTTGTTTTTTCGCTGCAAACTCTTTCGAATCTCCTGGCCGCTTTGCGGGAGGAGGACTTCTCGATGCGCGCTCGCGGGGCACGCAGCGACGATGCCATGGGTGAAGTGATTATTGAAGTCAATGCTCTCAGTGAAACCTTGCGGCAACAGCGCCTGGGCGCGCTGGAGGCCACGGCCCTTCTCCGGACCGTGATGGAGGAGATTGACCTGGCCATCTTTACGTTTGACAACTGCAAAAAACTGCGACTGGTCAATCGCGCCGGCGAACGCTTGCTGGGCCGTCCTGAAGAACGCCTGCTGGGGTTTACCGCGGAAGAACTGGGACTCGGCGCTTGCTTGGAGGGTGAGGCCGCGCACACGATGGAGCTGGCCTTCCCCGGAAGTTCTGGGCGCTGGGGGCTGCGTCGTGGGACGTTTCGTCAGGGAGGCTTGCCTCATCAGTTGGTGGTTCTGAGCGATCTGAGCCGCACGCTCCGCGACGAAGAGCGCAAAGCGTGGCAGCGGCTCATTCGCGTTCTTGGGCATGAGTTGAACAACTCGCTCGCCCCGATTCAGTCCGTCGCCCAAGGCCTGGAGAGCGAGCTCTTGAATGCCTCCAAGTCTTCCGAACTGCAGAGTGAAGCGTCGGCTTCGATTCTGGATGATCTCCGGCAGGGCCTTGGCATCATTCGCTCGCGCACGGAAGCACTTGGCCGCTTTATGGCCGCATACGCACAACTTGCGCGGCTGCCACAACCGAAGCTGCTTCCTGTAAACGTCTCGGAATGGATCAGCCGGACCATAAAACTAGAGACGCGGGTAAAAGTCAGCCTTTTGGACGGTCCGAACGTGGTCATTTCGGCCGACGCCGACCAATTGGAGCAGTTGCTGATCAACCTGGTTCGCAATGCGGCGGATGCGACGCTCGAAACCGGCGGCTCCGTTCAAGTTGGCTGGTCCCGGCAAGGCGCACAACTCGACGTCTGGGTTGTCGACGAGGGCCTCGGCCTTCCCAATACTTCGAACTTATTCGTCCCCTTCTTTACAACCAAGCCGGGCGGCTCCGGAATTGGCCTGGTTCTTAGTCGCCAGATCGCCGAAGCTCATGGTGGGGAGCTAACTTTAAAAAACCGTTCCGATGCGCGTGGCTGCAGGGCCCTGCTGCGACTCCCCGTTTAGGTTACGCTCCCGCTTCGTTCGGCCCTTCTTGCTTCTTGCAGCAACAGTTAGCTGGGCATTGCCACCGCTTCCTCCGTCATCATAGAAACAGCCTTTTCTTCACAAAATCCTTAGGTACAATTCATTACTTCCTAAGCCCGGAGCTCATAGCATTCGTGTGGAGATTGCCGTGAGAGACGTAATTTTCATTCTTGTGACTGTCATTTTCTTTGCCCTCTCAATCCTCTATCTCCGTGGATGCGAGCGGTTGAAATAAGGCGGAGACCCGCAATGCTGGCGAATATTCTTCTTATCGTCGTCGCCGTTCTTCTCCTTGGTTATCTCTTGCTGGCTCTGCTCAAACCGGAGAAATTCTAGTCATGACGGCCAATGGCTGGTTCCAGATCAGCCTCTATGTCCTTGCGATTTTCCTTGTCACCAAGCCGCTGGGGATCTTCATGGCCCGTGTTTTCGGAGGCCAGAAGACTTTCCTTGATCCGGTATTGCGGCCCGTCGAGCGCCTGATCTACCGGCTCTGCGGCGTAGACGAGAAACGTGAAATGCGCTGGACGGAATATGGGGCGGCCATGCTGCTCTTCAGTGGCGTCTCGCTGATTTTTCTCTACCTGACCGAGCGCATGCAGCAGTGGCTCCCCTTGAATCCTCAGAAATTCGCCAACGTGCCGCCCGCGCTCGCGTGGAACACCGCTGTCTCCTTCACAACCAATACCAATTGGCAAGCCTACGTCCCGGAAACCACGATGAGCTACCTGACTCAGATGGCGGGCCTCGCTTACCACAATTTCGCGTCCGCTGCCGTCGGGATTGCGCTGGCAATCGCTCTGATTCGCGGAATTACGCGCCGCGAATCCGGCACCATTGGGAATTTCTGGGTGGATCTAACCCGCTGCTTCTTGTGGGTGCTGCTTCCCGTCTGCCTGGTGGGATCACTCTTTCTGATTTCGCAGGGCGTGGTGCAGAACTTGAAGCCGTATGCCACGGCGCAACTCCTCGAACTACAGTCCGTCCAAACCCAGGGCTCCGATGGGAAAACGGCCGCGCAGACAATCACGCAACAAATGATTCCTCTCGGGCCGGCTGCCTCGCAGGAAGCCATCAAGATGTTTGGGACGAATGGCGGCGGCTTCTTCAGCGCAAACAGCGCGCACCCGCTCGAGAATCCAACGCCGCTATCGAACTTCTTCCAGATGTTCCTGATCTTTGCGATTCCCTCTGGCTTGACGTACACCCTGGGCCGCATGGCCGGTTCCCCGCGTCATGGCTGGGCCGTCTGGGGAGCAATGACGGCATTGTTCCTGGTGGGCGTCAGCACCGTGTACTGGGCCGAGGCCAAGGGCAATCTACAACTCTCTGGTGTAAATCAGGCCGCCACTGACCTTCAATCCGGCGGAAATATGGAGGGAAAAGAAGTCCGCTTTGGAATCGCCAACTCTGCTCTCTTCGCTACCGTCACAACCGATGCAAGCTGTGGCGCCGTGAATGGCATGCATGATTCCTTCACTCCACTCGGCGGAATGATCCCGCTTGTCAACATCATGTTGGGGGAAGTCATCTTTGGCGGGGTGGGCTCGGGCCTCTACGGAATGCTGGTCTTCGTCATTCTAGCCGTATTCATCGCCGGGCTGATGGTTGGTAGAACACCCGAGTACCTGGGGAAGAAAGTCGAAGCCTTCGACGTAAAGATGGCCATGCTGTCGGTTCTCGTGACTTCAGCTACGATTTTGGTGTTCGCTGCCGTCGCGGCCGTCGCCAAGTTCGGCACCTCGAGCATTTCGAATCCCGGACCACACGGTCTCTCTCAGATTCTTTATGCTTACACCTCGGCTACAGGGAACAACGGTTCGGCATTCGGCGGCTTAAACGCCAACACGCCCTGGTACAACACGAGCACAGCGTTCGCCATGCTGCTTGGAAGGTTCTTTGTGGTCATCCCCATTCTCGCGATTGCCGGGAATCTCGCAAGAAAGAAAACGGCGCCGGCGTCTCTCGGCACTTTCCCTGTCACCGGCCCCCTTTTCAGCGCTTTGCTTGTTTCCACAATCGTGATCGTTGGGGCATTGACCTTTTTCCCGGCGTTGAGCCTCGGGCCGATTCTCGAGCATCTATTGATGCTCTCTGGTAAGTCGTTCTAAGGAACACATGGACCACGCATCTCAGGCAAGAGCTAAGTCGTCGCTAACGGATACGAAGATCTTCCGGACCGCCGCCATCGATTCGTTTCGCAAATTGCATCCGCGGACGATGGTCAAGAATCCCGTCATGTTCGTTGTCGAAGTCGGCGCTCTCCTCACTTCGATTCAGCTCGTTCGCGACAGCCTGCATCATGTTGGAGCGTTCGGTTTTGGCTTGCAGATCACCCTTTGGCTTTGGTTTACCGTTGTCTTTGCGAACTTCGCCGAGGCCATGGCCGAAGGTCGTGGCAAGGCCCAAGCGGAAACCCTGCGCAAGGCACGGGCGGAAACAGCCGCGCACCGTTTGCGGCCAGACGGTGCCGTCGAGGTCGTACCCAGTTCAAAGCTGCGTTGCGGCGACGAAGTGCTGGTCACCGCAGGAGAACTTATCCCCGGAGATGGCGAGGTCATCGAAGGAGTAGCATCGGTAGACGAATCTGCGATTACCGGTGAGTCGGCTCCCGTGATTCGCGAGTCCGGCGGAGACCGCTCGGCCGTAACCGGCGGCACGCGCGTGCTCTCCGACGAAATCCGCATACGCATTACGTCGAATCCGGGCGAGACGTTTCTCGACCGCATGATTCGCCTTGTGGAAGGCGCATCGCGGCAGAAGACGCCAAATGAGATTGCGCTCAATATCCTCTTGGCTGGTTTGACGATTATTTTCCTGCTGGCCGTCGTGACCTTGCAGCCTTTTGCGATCTATTCGGGTGCGCCGCAGAACATCTTCGTCCTCGTTTCGCTTTTGGTTTGTCTGATTCCCACGACCATCGGCGGACTATTGTCGGCCATCGGCATCGCGGGCATGGACCGACTCATTCAGCGAAACGTCATCGCGATGTCGGGCCGCGCGGTCGAAGCGTCGGGAGATGTTGACGTGCTTCTTCTCGACAAGACCGGCACGATTACGCTTGGGAACCGCCAGGCGACTTCGTTCCACTGTTGTCCCAGCGTGACGGAGACGGATCTCGCCAGCGCCGCGCAGCTCGCGTCGCTTGCGGATGAAACGCCGGAAGGGCGCTCCATCGTCGTCCTCGCCAAGGAAAAGTATGGCCTGCGCGGCCGTGAACTAGCTCCACACAATCCGGCTTTCATACCGTTTTCGGCGCAGACCCGGATGTCCGGCGTGGACCTGGACGGCCACGAAATCCGAAAAGGGGCACCGGAAGCAATCGGGAAATACGTGGCTGAGAAAGGCCAGGTAGTGCCACCCGAAATCAAACAGATAATCCGGGACATTTCGAACAGCGGCGGCACGCCTTTGCTGGTGGCTCAGAATCGTTCTGTGCTCGGCGCCATCGCCCTTACGGATGTCGTTAAGGGCGGCATGCGCGAGAGGTTCGATCATCTGCGGGCCATGGGCATCCGCACGATGATGATCACCGGTGACAACCCGCTTACCGCTGCGGCAATTGCGCGCCAGGCCGGCGTCGATGATTTTCTTGCCGAAGCCAAGCCGGAAGACAAGATGGCGCTCATTAAGCGCGAACAAGCCAAGGGCAAGCTGGTCGCCATGACCGGCGACGGCACGAATGACGCACCTGCGCTGGCGCAGGCCGACGTCGGTGTCGCCATGAACACCGGCACGCAAGCTGCGAAAGAAGCCGGCAACATGGTCGACCTCGATTCGAATCCGACCAAGCTCATTGAAATCGTGGAAATTGGAAAGCAGTTGCTGATCACCCGCGGTGCGCTTACCACATTTTCCGTAGCCAACGACGTCGCTAAATACTTCGCCATCATTCCGGCGATGTTTGTCGCCGCATTCCCGCAACTGCACATCCTGAACATAATGAGGCTGCATACTCGCGAGTCCGCGATCCTATCAGCGGTAATCTTCAACGCGCTCATCATTATCGCGCTCATCCCCCTTGCCCTAAGGGGGGTCCGCTATCGGCCCGTGGGCGCCGCGGCCCTGCTCCGGCAGAATCTGCTGATCTACGGACTCGGCGGCGTGATCGCGCCCTTCATCGGAATTAAGTTGCTCGACGTGATGATCACGTATTTGCATCTGGCTTGAGGAAGGCTATGAAGCAGAATTTGCGAATCGCACTTTTGATGACACTTCTGACCACCGTCTTGTTCGGTCTGCTCTACCCTCTGGCCGTGACGGGCCTCGGGCAACTACTGTTCCCCTCACAAGCCAATGGCGGATTGATCGTGAAGAACGGTCAGATCATCGGTTCCCGCCTCATCGGACAGCCCTTTTCTTCAGACCGTTACTTTCACGGTCGGCCCTCGGCGGCCGGCAACGGCTACGACCCCGTCTCCCCCGGTGGTGGCGCCTCTAACCTTGGCCCCACCAATCGACAGCTCATGGACCGCGTGAAAGGTGACGCCGAGAAGCTCCATGCGGAGAATCCCGGCTCGCCAGTCCCCGTTGATCTTGTCACCACATCCGGCTCAGGCCTTGACCCGGACATTTCTCCCGCCGCTGCAGAATTCCAGATTCCCCGAATCGCGCGCGCGCGCCACGTCAGCGAGGCTGAGCTGCGGTCACTCGTCGCCAAACACACTTTGGGAAGACAGCTCGGCGTCTTAGGTGAGCCACGAGTAAATGTTCTGGAGCTGAATCTGGAACTCAACGCTCAACATCCGCTTTCGAAATAAGCGGCCGTCTTCCGGGCGATTTTGCTATCCGCCGAATACCAGGCAATTTTATTATTTTCGAGAGGACGACTTGGAGAGGCTCACCCGCGGCGGTTGGAAGCGGTATCCCACCCACGGTTCCGTCCGGATGTACTTCGGCTGCGCCGGGTCACTCTCGATCTTTTTGCGCAACTGATTGATCACCACGCGTAGATTCTCCGTTTCTTCTCCATATTCCGGCCCCCAAACGGACTGCAGGAGTCTTCGATGCGTCAGCGGCTTGCCCTGATTGGCAATCAGGTGCTTGAGCACGTCGAATTCCTTCGGCGTCAGGTGCACTTCCTGACCATGCACCGTCAACTGCCGGCTTTCGAAATCCAGTGTGAGGTCCTTCGAAACAAAAGGGGGCAGTGTGTCACCGGGTGCGTACCGCCTCAATGCGGCACGAATGCGCGCCAACAGTTCTTCGATGCCAAAGGGCTTGACCACATAATCGTCCGCTCCGGCGTCCAGTGCGAGCACTTTGTCCCGCTCCGCGTTTCGAACCGTGAGCATGATAATGGGAGCATCGGAAGATTGCCGAATCTCCCGGCACGCTGCGATCCCGCCGATACCCGGCATGTTTACATCGAGAAGCACAAGATCGGGCTTCTCCTTGCGAACGGCTTCGACTGCCTCCTCGCCTGTTTTGGCCTCGATGATCACGTAGCCCTGGCTGGAGAGAGTAGAACGCAGCACTCGCCGAATCTGCGGCTCATCGTCTGCGACCAGGATTGAGGCGTCACTCATGTTGATCGTTCCGCCCTTCGTGCGAGGGGCAGGGAAAACGAGAAGACCGAGCCGTGGCCGAGTTGGCTAGTTACGCTAATGGCCCCCTTGTGCGCTGTCACGATCGCCTTCGCGATCGGCAGCCCCATTCCTGTTCCGCGGACAAGATAACGCTGATCTTTTCCGCGGTAGAATTTATCGAAAATCATTCCCTGCTCAAGATCGTCGATGCCCGGACCGCGGTCAGCCACACTCGTCGTCACGTAATCCCCACTCAGTTCGGCGGTGATAATGATCGGCTGCTCCTTTGAAGAATACAGATTGGCATTGTCGATGAGTTTCACCAAAATGTCCTGGGCACGCTCAAGATCAGCCTCCACGGGCGGCAGCTCCGGGGCTACTTTCACCTGAATCTCGCGCACTCCCAGTGAAGATTTAGAAAGTGTTAGCGCTCCTTGAATGACCTCTTCAATCGATGTGGGCGCAAAATGCAACTCGATTTCGCCGGCTTCCAGCCGCGCCATCTCCGCGGCCTCTTCGACGAGATGGTTCAGCCGGTCGCACTCTTCGTTAATAATGGTCAACAATTCATGACCTTGCGGAACAGCCTTTTCCCCGCTGGCAAGCAGGCTTGTCACCGCCGCTTTCATGGAGGTCAGCGGCGTGCGGAAATCGTGCGTGACGGAATCCAGCAAGGCGGACTTCAGCCGCTCGCCTTGCCTCTCGGCTTCCGTCTGGCTGAGCTGTTCGACGGCTCGCGCCCGTTCGACCGCAATCGCCACCAGGCCGCCCACCGCATCGAGCGTCTGGCGCGAGAGTCTTGCCCCGGAAATACCGAGGCTCCCGATGGCCCTCACGCCGAGGCGCACCGGAACAAAGAAAAGGCTCTGCTGCAATTCGATGGTCACTTCATCCCTCAGGAACGCCGTCTTCATTTTCTCTTCATCGAGATGAGCAGCGCCATACCCCGATCGATAGAACTTTTCTTTCTGCGGAAGGAACAGTTCAGCAGCGCCCGCCTCGAAGCTCTCCACGATATAATTTGGAATTGCATTCATCAGCTGGATGACATTGCCTTCTCCAAGCAATTTTTGGCTGAATTTGTAAAGCCGCTCGATCTCGCGGCGGCGGCTGTGCGCTTCGTCTGCTTCCTTCCGGATGCGGGCCGATAACTGGCTGCCTACGATGGATGTCACCAGGAATGCCCCGAGCGCCACCCAGTTTTGGGGGTCCGCGATGGTTAAATTCCCAACCGGGGGCAAGAATGCATAGTTGAAGACCAGCATCGCCACCACGGACATGAAGACGGACACCGCCATTCCCCAGACCGCCGAAACTGCTAGAATTGCGAGAAGAAGCGTGAGCGCAACAGTAGTCTGATTCACAAGAAGTACATGGCGGTAGAGAAAAGCGATGCCGGCGACGATGATGGTGGAGAGCGCGAAACCGACTGTCCGGCCGGCTAGAAATCTCTGCATTTACTTATTCTAGCGCAGGCCTTCGTTTTGCCGCGGAGAAGATAATCCTTTGCCAAAGAAGCCGGAAGACTGGTTGGAAATCGCCTCTCCCTCGCAGAAGTCACGCGGCATTTTCAAGCTTTTTCTCGGCTATGCTCCGGGGGTTGGAAAGACCTTTAGCATGTTGAGCGAGGCGCTGCGCCGCAGAAGCCGTGGTGAAGACGCCGTGATCGGTGTCGTCGAAACGCACGGCCGCAAAGGCATCGAAGAACTCCTCACGCAGATTGAATCTGTGCCCCGGCGAAAAATCGAATACAAAGGAACGATCTTCGAAGAGATGGACGTCGATGCCATTCTCGCGCGCCGCCCTCAAGTGGTTCTGGTCGACGAACTGGCCCATACGAATATCCCCGGGAGCAAGCACCGCAAGCGTTACGAGGACGTACAAGAACTCCTGGCCGCAAAAATCGATGTGGTGTCGACACTCAACATCCAGCACATCGAGAGCATTGCGCCCGTCGTCCGCTCCATCACCGGCATCACCGTGCGAGAGACCGTTCCGGACTGGGTACCCCTCACTGCCGCCGAAACCGTAATGGTGGACCTCACTCCGGAAGCCTTGCAGAACCGCATGAAGCGTGGCGACGTCTACAGTTCCGAAAAGGTGGAACGCTCTCTCAAGAATTTCTTCCGCCGCGGAAATCTCATTGCCCTCCGGGAACTCGCTTTGCGACAGGTTGCCGAACAAGTTGACCGCAGCCTCGAATCCTACATGGAAGCAGAGGACATCCGGAAAAACTGGGCGGTGCGAGAGCGCATGGCCGTGTGTATCTCATCGAATCCCTCGGGGCAGTACTTGATCGCTCGAGGGGCCCGCATGGCGCGCCGCATGGATGCCGAACTCTACGTGGTTCACGTGGACCGCGAATTCGGCGCGAAAGAACCAAATACGGACGCCCTCAATGCCAATCTGCGCTTCGCGGAAAGCCTCGGCGCTCAGGTGGTCCGTCTAAAAGGCCGGAGCGTTGCCGATAGTGTGGCGGAATTTGTCCGCTCGAAACACATCACCCACGTGATTTTTGGCCGCGCTGCGATTCACGATTGGCGCAAGTATTTATACCTGTCGGCAGTTCACCGCTTCCTGCGCGAATCGCCGGCCGTGGACGTTCATATTGTGACGCAGGAATCTGAAGAGTAGCTTTGGATTAGGGCGCCGCGGGATTTTGCAGACTGCCTTTCAATTCAAGTGCGATCTCTACCGCGTGGTTCACCTTGAGGAAGAAGTTGCCCGGATTCTTGAGGCCCCAATCGATGAAAGGCACGTTGAACTTCGCGCTGCCCGTCCAATGATCTCCGGCGAGTTCTGCTTGAACGGGCACGGTCAATTCGTGTTCGCCGCCATGCAAAATAAAAACTCCATGCACCTGAACCGCGGAAGTTCCTTGCGGCGTAATTTTCCCTTCCACGCGGTCCGGTCGAAAAACGACTTCCGCATATCGCCCGCTTTCGAGAACCTCTTTGTGCATTTTCTTGTCGCGTGAGTCATTGCCGCTAGTCCCGCTTGTTGCGTCCACGACGATTTCGCCGCGGGCCTTGCCAGTTGACGTATCCAACTGCAGCGTTCCCTTCTTGAATGCGAATGATCCGTGGACCGTGTGAACCGTGCTCTCAAGCGTCCAGTGAACCTTGCTCTGAGCTGCATCGATCCCCAGAACAATTTCACTCGCCGGGGCCTGCGGCGCAGCATGCTGCGGCAGAGCACTCAGCACCATCAGCGTCACGGGCACTGCTACCAGGACGTAGAAGACCGCTGCCAGCCGGCTTCGAGGCCAATTCATCTTTCACCCTCTCCATTCACGCGGTCAGAAATTGCCAACCGAGGCGCAAACTCGTAGCCGCCAGAAATTTCGGGGAAGCCTCTCCCAGGTGCGCCGCCAGCAGTCGCGAGAATAGCTGCGGATCTTGCGCCAAACCTCGCAGCGCGCGCTTTCTTAAGTACGGATATCGATCAAGCAAAAGCAAGAGCCGGCCCACCGTATTCGGTCGCCTTGCGAGCCGGCGGTGTGCATGCTGGTAGCTCTGAAGCTCTCCTTTCTCCAGTGAGTCGGCGAGCGCTATCGCTTGGCGGAAGCTCAAGCAAAGTCCTTCTCCGGTAACGGCGTCAACACTTCCCGACGCATCCCCTGCCAAGGCGATATTCCCCCGGTAAACCTGGCGCAATCTGCGCGTCACCGTCACGGCACCTCGTTCCGTGCTGCTTGGTTCCGCCTGGCGCAAATAATTGGCTAACTTGGGAAACTCCCTCCAGGCTTCCTCAAGTCGCATCCGCGGATCTCGCGAAATCACCGCCACGCATATCTCGTCGTTACTGAGTGGCGTAACGTAGGCCTGCGCCTTTTCGCCCCAATGAATCTCCATGCAATCGGTCCACGCTTTCACTCGATAGTGTCGCCTCTGCGCGAACCGGACTTCTTGCCGCGCATTCGCATCCAGGCCGATCCAACGCCTCACCCGGGAGTGGATTCCATCGGCTCCAATGATCCACCTCGCCTTCACTACCGTACAGCCAAGGATGGCGCCATCACTGGACAAGCCGGCGACCGGTGTGTTCCATAGCAGAGTGATTCCACACTCTTGCGCCCGTTGCAACATTCTCTGGTGGAGGACAGTTCGACGTACGCCAACACCGCTGGCACCGGAAAAGCTCGTTTCCGCCGAGGTCGCGGCATCCATGAAGCGGATTCCTCGAAAGATCTGCCCGTCGCCTGGACAAATCGCCACGCCTAGCTCGCGCAATGCGGCCATGGTGCTCGGCATCAGCCCTTCACCACAAGCTTTGTCTATGGGAGGCCTTCGGCCGTCCGCGACGGTAACATTAAAACCTTTCATTCGCGCAGCGATGGCCACCGCCAATCCTGCCGGCCCCCCACCTATAACTAGCACGTCAGTGTCTTCCTCCACGTAGTCTCCTTGGATCGCTTCTGCTCTGGGCGGCCGAAACGTACATCCGTTAGATGTTAAGACGGCTGGGAAGATGCCCGGCATCTCCACTATTGGTCGCGCGTTTGCTCAGCCGGGACAAGCCTTCAACTCCCGGAGCTCTGTATAAGGTGAATTAATCTGATTCAGCATAACTATTAATTTGACTCATTGACTTCCCAGCGCCATCCTGCTAATTTGATGGCGAACACCTATGTCGCACTTTGCCATCGTGAACGAACGGATCTTGCCGATGGGTTTCATAGCCCCTCGAGTTTTCCGCCTTGTCGTAGGAATTAGCCCAGCCCTCGTGCGGGGTGCCACAGGCGGATGATGGCGGCCTAAGACAGTATCGCCGGAAGTTTTCGGGGCCATCATCTGAGGCTAGATGGTGGCCTCAGTTTTTCTCGGCCTGTTAATTTTAAGATGGAAGCAGTCGACGACCATCGAAGGGACTCAGTAGTGAGTGATTCTTTGCCCAAGCCGCGCAGCCGCACTCTGACGGACGGAGCGCATCGTGCGCCGGCCCGCGCCATGTTGCGTGCTTCCGGCTTAGGCGACGAGGACTTCAAGAAACCTTTAGTAGGCGTGGCAAATACCTGGATCGAGATCGGTCCCTGCAACTATCACCTGCGTGAACTCGCGCAGCATGTGAAAGAAGGCATTCGCGCCGCCGGTGGAACTCCTCTGGAGTTCAATACTGTCTCCATTTCCGATGGCATCACCATGGGCACGGAAGGCATGCGGACCTCTCTAGTCAGCCGTGAAGTCATTGCGGATTCGATCGAGCTCGTCACACGAGGGAATCTCTTCGATGCGCTGATTGTTCTCGTCGGCTGCGACAAAACAATTCCCGGCGGCGTGATGGCCTTGGCGCGTCTCAATATTCCCGGACTTATTCTGTATGGCGGCTCGATCGCGCCGGGTCAGTTCGAGGGCCATTCCGTCACCATCCAGGACGTCTTCGAAGCGGTCGGCATGCACGCTCGCGGCGGAATGACGGACGCTCAGCTTAGATCGCTTGAAGGTGCTGCCTGCCCCGGAGCCGGCGCCTGCGGTGGACAATTCACTGCAAACACGATGGCATTGGTCTGCGAGTTTCTGGGAATCGCACCCATGGGACTTTCGAGCGTTCCCGCCACGAATGCCGGAAAAGCAAAGGCCGGTCATCGCGCGGGGGAATTAGTCGTTGATCTCCTTCGCCGCGATGTCACTCCCTCGAAAATAATCACCAAAGCCGCGATCGAGAATGCCATCACGGGCGTCGCGGCAACCGGCGGCTCGACGAATGCCGTGCTGCACCTTCTGGCCATTGCCAACGAAGCGAAAATTTCCCTTTCCATTGACGATTTTGATCGCATCAGTTCGCGTGTGCCCATCATTGCGGATCTCAAACCCGGAGGACGTTTTGTCGCAACCGATCTCTACGCAGCAGGCGGCACTGCGCTGGTCGCAAAGCGCCTCCTTGAAGCTAGATTGCTTCGCGGCGATTCCATCACCGTTACAGGACGCACTCTTGCCGAAGAAGCGGCCGCTGCCAAGGAAGCGCCCGCGCAGCAGGTCGTTCGCAAGCTCGACGCGCCACTCAAGCCGACGGGCGGGCTCGTCATCCTCAAAGGAAATCTCGCACCCGACGGCTGCGTCATAAAGGTTGCCGGCCACAATCTTCAGAATTTCCGCGGCCCCGCCCGCGTATTTGAAAGCGAAGAAGCAGCTTTCACCGCCGTTGAAAAAAGCATCATCAAAGCAGGAGACGTAATCGTCATTCGTTACGAGGGCCCGAAAGGCGGCCCGGGCATGCGTGAGATGCTCGCCGTTACCGCCGCTCTGGTGGGCGCCGGTCTTGGCGATTCGGTCGCTCTGCTCACCGACGGCCGTTTCTCCGGCGCTACCCACGGCTTCATGGCCGGACACGTCGCGCCCGAAGCCGCCAACGGTGGCCCGATAGCGGCGGTCGCGGACGGTGACATCATCGTGTTCGACATTCCCAACAGGCGATTGAATGTCGAACTCAGCGCCGCGGACATGCACAAGCGTCTCGCTGGGTGGAACCCGCCTGCACCGCGCTACACAAGTGGCGTCATGGCCAAATACGCTTTGCTGGTTTCTTCTTCTTCTCTCGGCGCAGTCACTATCGTTCCTGCTTCCTTTTCAGGAACACCTGAACCTGTTTTGAACGCGAGGACACCATGAAGCTGACCGGTGCGGAAATTCTTTGCGAGTCGCTCACGCGTCTCGGCGTGCGCGAGATCTTCGGCTATCCCGGCGGCGCCATTCTCCCGGTCTATGACGCGCTCGGCAAATCGAAGCTGCACCATGTCCTCGTGCGCCACGAACAGGGCGCCACACACATGGCCGATGGCTACGCCCGCGCCAGCGGTGGCATCGGCGTCGCCATGGCCACATCTGGTCCCGGCGCCACGAACATGGTTACCGGCATCGCCACCGCCATGCTGGATTCTTCCCCGGTTGTTTGCATTACCGGCCAGGTCAGCAGCAAAGTCCTGGGCTCCGACGCGTTTCAGGAGATCGACATCACGGGCATCACCATGCCTATCACCAAGCACAACGTGGTGGTCACGAAAGCGGAGGACGTTGCGCGCACCCTCCGTGAAGCCTTTCTGATCGCCAAAAGCGGACGTCCCGGTCCAGTCCTTGTCGACATCACCAAAGACGCGCAACAGGCTTCCGCTGAATTCAATTGGGAAGCGTCCGCGCCAAAACTTCCGCCCAAGCGCCGGCGCAACAATCACGACCAGGCCGAATTCGACCGCGCCGTCGAGATGCTGAACACCGCCAAGCGGCCCATCATCCTCGCGGGCCACGGCATCATGGTTTCCGGCGCTATGCGCGCCTTTGAGCAGTTCGTCCGCACCGGTAATTATCCCGTCGCCATGACGCTTCTAGGCATCGGCTGCTTCCCTGCCGATAATCCCCTCAACCTGGGCATGATGGGCATGCACGGCGAAGCCTGGGTCAACAACGCCATTCAGGAAGCCGACCTCCTCATTGCCGTCGGTATGCGTTTTGACGATCGCGTCACCGGCGACCTGCGTACTTACGCCAAGAGCGCTCGCAAAATCCACATTGAGATCGACCGCGCCGAAATCAACAAGAACGTAAGGGTCGACGCCGCCCTCGTCGGCGATGCGCGCGAGGTACTCGAAAGACTCATGCCCCACCTCCAGACCTGCGATCGCAGTGCCTGGATTCGGCATGTCGCTGAGCTGAAGGGCGATTCGGCGGTGCGTGATATCCAGAGCTTGCCCGATAACGGCCACCTCTACGCCGCGCATGTCATCAACGATATCTGGAAAGAAACCCGCGGCGAAGCCATCGTGGTCACCGATGTGGGCCAGCACCAGATGTGGGAAGCGCAGTATTACCACCACAATCGTCCGCGCACGCTGATCACTTCCGGGGGACTCGGTACCATGGGTTTTGCCCTACCGGCCGCCATCGGCGCGAAATTCGCGAAGCCCGACTCCGAAGTCTGGGTCGTCGTGGGTGATGGCGGATTCCAGATGACCATGAGCGAACTGGCTACCATCGTCCAGGAAAAAATCAACATCAAGATCGCCATCATTAATAACGGCTTTCTGGGCATGGTCCGCCAGTGGCAGGAATTCTTCTACGACAAACGCTATGTCGCCACTCCGCTGGTCGCGCCGGATTTTGCCGCACTCGCCAATGCCTTCGGCATCCGCGGAGAGCGCATCACCAAGCGCGCTGAAGTGATTCCCACCATCCGCTCCGCGCGGGAATCAACAGAAACCGTCTTGATCGACTTTCGCGTCGAACAGGAAGATTCCGTCTATCCCATGGTTGCTGCCGGAGCTTCCTTGAGCGATATGATTCGCCGCCCGAACAGTCCGCTCGTCGAAACGGCGACCGAACCGTAGGAGAAAACGAGAAAACATGCAAACACTTGTCGCCTATGTCGAAAACAAACCCGGCGTCCTCAATCGCGTCTCTTCCCTTGCCCGGCGGCTGGCTATCAATATCGATTCGCTTACGGTCGGACCAACGGAGAATGAAGCGATCGCGCGGATGACCATTGTGGCGCATACCGATGAAAGGGGTGCGCATCGCCTCGAAGCCAGCCTCGAAAAGCTCGTCGACGTCCTCCTTGCGGAAAATATCTCCACTCGTGCGCTCCTCGAGAGAGACCTTGCCTTGATCAAAGTTTCCGCCGATCAGCAGAATCGTCCTCACCTGATGGAATTGATCAAGGTGTTCCGCGCGCGTGTCGTCGATGTCGCTCCGGAATCGCTCATCATCGAAGTTTCCGGCGCCGTCGACAAAATCGATGGCCTGCTCGAAGTACTTCGGCCATTCGGTGTGCTTGAAATGGCCCGCACCGGCCGGATTTCCATGACCCGAGGCGGCGATTTGCTGCAGCCGCCGGTTGAGGAATCCTCAGGTTCCGAACTCGAATCCACTGCCTCAAACGTAAAGTGAATGGTTTTGTTCCGGATCAAGGGTTCAATATCCGGACGCCTAGCGGACGTCCTAAATTAATCCCGCGCCATGGAAGCGAATGTTCGGCCGCATGCGGCCGGCGAGAGGAAAAGAATGGCAAATCTCTACTACGACAATTCCGCGGACCTTTCACTGATCCAAGCTAAGAAAGTGGCCATCATTGGCTACGGCTCGCAGGGTCATGCTCACGCACTCAATCTGCGCGATAGCGGCGTTTCCGTCCGCGTCGGCCTCCACGAAGGAAGCGCCTCGCGCGCCAAAGCGGAAAAGGAAGGCTTGACGGTCAGCAAGCCCGCAGAAGCCGCTGCCTGGGCTGACGTCGTCATGATCCTCGTTCCGGACACCAAGCAGCCCAAGCTGTATCGCGACGCCATTGAACCAAATCTCAAGCCCGGCAAGACTTTGATGTTCGCGCATGGTTTCAACATCCGCTTCGGTACGATCAAGCCGCCTGCCGCCGTCGATGTTTCCATGATCGCTCCAAAAGCCCCAGGCCACCGCGTTCGCGAAGTCTTCACCGAAGGCGGGGGAACACCCGCGCTTCTGGCGGTCGAGCAGGATTCCAGCGGTAAAGCGAAAGCGCTTGCTCTCGCTTACGCCAAGGGACTCGGCTGCACGCGCGCCGGCGTTCTGGAGACCACCTTTACCGAAGAGACTGAAACGGATTTGTTTGGCGAGCAGGCCGTGCTCTGCGGCGGCGTAAGTGAATTGATCAAGGCGGGATTTGAAACCCTCACGGAAGCGGGCTACCAGCCCGAAGTTGCCTACTTCGAATGCCTCCACGAGCTCAAGCTCATCGTTGACTTGATTTACCGCGGCGGCCTCAGCTACATGCGCTATTCCGTCAGCGATACTGCCGAGCAGGGCGATTATTCCGCCGGACCGCGCATCATCACCAAGCAGACGCGGGAAGAGATGCGCAAGATCCTCGCGGAGATCCGCAACGGCAGTTTCGCAAAGGCCTGGATCGAAGAAAATGAAAAGGGCTGCCCCAACTTCCTCGCTACGCGCCAGCGCGAGCAGCAAAACCCAATCGAGCAACTGGGCCCCAAACTTCGCGCCATGATGCCATTCCTGCAGCCGGTGATCGCCCCGGGACT
>DATNLB010000749.1:0-6597 GCA_035603095.1 Candidatus Acidiferrales bacterium | reverse complement strand
TAACCTCGCCGTCGAGGTAAGCCATTACCTCCTCGGGCTGGACTCCATGTAACTCGGCGCTCATGGTTCGTTCCTCATTTCTGGCCGCAAGGGGAGGAGAAAGGCCTTAAGGGCCGTCCGAGCGCGAAAGAGGCGCGAGCGGACGGTGTTGACGGGCAAGCGCAGGAGCGCGGCAATCTCTTCATACGTAAGTTGTTCAAATTCGCGCAGGAGCAGGATGTCGCGGTGGTCAGCGTCGAGCTGCTCGATTGCGCGCTGCACCCAGATAGCCGCTTCGACGCAGGGGTCCGCGGTTGGATCGACTGCGGCCGGGGCGGACGACTCCCGTCGCGCTGACTTGCGGCGCTCGGCCATCAGGATCTTCATGGCTATGCCGTAGAGATAAGTGCGAAACGTCGCGCGAGGCTCATACCGTTCGATCCCGCGAAGAACAGCCACAAAAGTCTCTTGCGCGAGTTCTTCAGCGCGAGCCGGATTTTCGAGGCGGCGCCGAAAGAAACCGTAGACGGGGTTGCTATAGCGGCGGAACAGTTCGGTGAAAGCTTCGGAATTGCCAAGGCGAAAGACCAGCATGAGCCGTTCGTCGGTCATGGCCGCGAGGGCAGCTGAGTCGCCAGAGGGCTGATTGGGTTCGACTTGCGGCATGCGCGCGATACCCTAGAAACGGAGAGGTCTGATTCTCTCACTCTTGTAATGTCGCAAGACCAGGAAAAGTTCCCGGGGAATCGAAGAAAGGGATGCACGGAGTGATGGGCGAGGCTGGGAGGCAAAGAGGCTATGCTCGCGGGAATACCTGGCAACTGCGTAGGGAAAGCGGCAGAGAGGTCCCGACGGGAATGGGAATGAACTGCGCCGCGCTCCAATGGTGTTACGCACCGATGGAGGAGCGGAGGGCGTTGGCGAGGGATTGGCTGAAGCGCTGGACGTCGGCTTCGTGTTCGGCTTCGACCATGACGCGGGCGAGTTGCTCGGTGCCGGAGTAGCGAAGGACGATCCGGCCATTATCGCCAAGTGCGGATTGGGCTTCGGCTAAGGCGCGGGAGACTTCCGGGAGCGTTTCAAGAGGCGGCTTTGAGCGCACCTTCACGTTGACGATGACTTGCGGATAATCCTTGAGGCCTTCGACGAGCGATTCGATTTTGCCGTGCAGGGAAACCAGCGAGGCAATTTTTGAGGCCGTGAGCAGTCCGTCACCGGCAGGGCTGTCGTCGAGAAAAATGATGTGGCCGGACTGTTCGCCTCCGAGCACGTTACCGCTGCGAAGCATTTCTTCGAGAACATAGCGATCGCCAACCGCGGCGCGTGCCAGCGCGATATTTTCGCGGGCAAGAACGCGCTCCAGCCCGAGGTTGGACATGGAGGTAGCGACGACGCGGTTGCCTGTGAGCTTGTTCTGAGATTTGAGGAAACGCGCGGCGGCAAGAAGAACGCCGTCTCCATTCACGATTTTTCCCGTTTCGCAAGCGAACAACGCGCGGTCGGCGTCACCGTCAAAAGCCACACCGAGACGCGCTTTTTCAGCGACGACGCGCTTCTGCAAGCCCTCCAGGTGCAGCGAACCGCAGCCGGCGTTGATGTTGCGGCCGTCGGGTGAAACGCCCATGGCGACAACGTCAGCGCCGAGCGACCGGAACAGCTCTGGGCCGAGCTTGAAGGCTGCGCCATTCGCGCAGTCGAGAACGATCCGGAAACCGGTGAGCTTCGCGCCGGGAATGAACCGCTTCCGGAGAAAGGCGAGATATTCAGCATCGAGGGATTCATCGGCAGCCAGCGGCGGCAGATTCTTTGGCGCGGCTTCGCCCCGGTGCCTCAATATCCCGGATTCCAGCTCTTCTTCGACGGCGTCGGGGAATTTCATACCGGAGTGTGAAAACAACTTCACGCCGTTGTCCTGAAAGGGATTGTGGGAGGCGGAGATGACCACGCCGGCTTGAAAATCATTCTGCCGAACAAGACAAGCCACTCCGGGAGTCGTGATTACGCCGGCAAATGCAACCGTGGCGCCAGCCCGCGCGAGACCCGCGGCAAGCAATGAAGCGATGTGCGGGCCGGATTCGCGGGTGTCCATGCCGATGAGGACATGGGCTGCGCCATGTTCGCGATTGAGATACGCGGCGAGAGCGCGTCCGGTGGCGTAAAGAGTGGGGTCGTCCAGCGGCGGCGTGCCCGGGATGCCGCGAATCCCGTCGGTTCCAAAAAACTCTTTTGCCATGTGAAGAAGCCTGTTTCTCCAGAGTGTGATCCAGGTCGCTGAGGCCAACTTCCATGTGGGTGACCTCAGCAAAGCTTAACACACGCAAAAACGGTGACTTTACGGTTCGCTCCCGCTTATGCCGGTTGCATAACTGGAACCAATCGAAAAACCAAGCAAACAAATCTCCAAATACGGTGCTTCGAAACAGCTGCACACGATGCCCTAAATGGTTTGCGAGAGTGTGTTAACGTGGAGCCACGGAGCCGCTCGTGTCCGCCACGCAAACGCCACCATCGGTCGTTCGCTTTACCAGTTCAAACTTCAGCATGCGCGTGATCGCAGCGGCCATCATTCTGCTGTTCTTCTATTACGCCGCGGGCGTGGTGATCACGCTGCTGCTTTCGATTTTGCTGGCCTACTTTCTGGATCCAGCGGTGGAGTTCCTGGAAGGATTCGGGCTGCCTCGAACACTGGGCGCAATGGTCATGGTGCTGATCTTGATCTCGGTGCTTGCCGCGGTCGGTTACGGGCTCTGGACGCGCACCGCGGATTTCGCTGAGAACTGGCCGAAATACAGCAGTGTTCTGCAGCAGGCTGCCGGCGCCGTGGAAGGCAAGATCAGGGGAATCGAGGGGCAGGTTTCGCAGATTGCGCCGGAGCAAGGCGCGTCACCCGCGGCGACGGTGCGGACGGAACCCAGCATCGTGCGCACGCTGATCTTCCGCGGCGCCGGCTCTCTGTACGCGCTGTTTCTGGAAATTACGTTCTTGCCCTTCCTGGTTTTTTTCATGCTGGCGGAGAAGCGCCAGGTTTGGCACGGGACGTTGCAACTCTTTCCCGCTTCGCGGCGGACGCAAGTGAAAGAAACGCTGGAAGACTTGCGCGATGTCCTGCGCGATTACCTCGCGGGAATGACCATCGTGACGCTGGTGGTAATCGCAGCGAGCAGCCTGTTTTTCTGGATAATCGGGATGGAATATCCCATCCTTACGGGAATTGCGTCAGGACTCCTGAACATGGTGCCGTACATCGGGGCAGTGATGGCATGGCTGCCGGCCTTTGTCATTGCTCTGGCGAAGTGGAAAACGCTCGGGCAGTTCATGTTGATTGCCGTGACGCTGACCACCATCCACGTTTTGGCTATCAATCTTGTGGCGCCACAACTGGTGGGCCGCCGTGTACGCTTGAATGCCGTAGCGATCACCATTGCACTGCTCTTCTGGGGCTGGGTATGGGGAGGCATGGGATTGGTTTTGGCCATTCCCATCACCGCGGCCCTGCGCGTGATTTGCGATCACACCGAATCGTGGAAACCGATCGGGCGCTGGCTCAGCGCTTGAAAAAGTTAAAGGTGACTCGTGACTGGTGACTGCTGGAAACTTGCCAAGGTTCGAACGCTTGCTCCTTGGCTTGCTGTGTGGATGCTGATGGGCTCGCTCGGGACGCCGTCAGCCCAAGCGTGGGGTTGCAAAGGTCACCAGACGGTGGCCTTGATTGCGGAGAAGCATTTGACCCCCGAAGCGCGGCAAATGGTTTTGAAGCTGCTTGGCGACAATCCGATGGATCCGAAGCTCCGACGCTGGTGCGGGAATGCCACGACGGACCTGATGGTGGATGCCTCGACATGGCCGGACGATGTACGAAACGAGCGCCAGAACGGACCCTGGCATTACATCGATATTCCGCGGGGGAAGCACAAGGGGGAGTTGGACGAATTCTGTGGCACTGATGGATGCGTCACCCGCGCGATCGAAGAGCAGCGCGGCATCCTGAAAGACAAGTCCGCCGATCCTCTGAAGCGCGCCGAAGCGATACGCTACCTCATCCATTTTGTCGGCGATATGCATCAGCCGCTGCATGCCATCACCAACGCCGACAACGGCGGAAATTGTGCGGCGGTGAAATATTTTCACCGTGAACCGCTCCCCAACGCTCTCCATCCCGAGCGTGAAGATTATTCGCCCAACCTTCATCAGATCTGGGACACGGAGATTGTGGAACGCGACATGGAGATTTCCAACCCACTCCGGTACGCCGACGAGCTGGACGAGAAGTTCCATGCGGAAAGTGCCGCCTGGGAAGCTGCGGGCATCTACGTGGACAAATGGGCCTGGGAGAGCCACGAGCGAGCGGAGACCGCGGTCTACGATGCCTTCCCGGAAAAAATCGGCATTGAACCGCCCATGAAACTGAAAAGCTGCGCCGATAACAATCACATGGGAAAGCGAATGTTCGAAAAGCATCTAGCCGTCGGAGAGACATATCAAAGCAATGCCGCCAAGGCCGCGGAAACGGCCCTTGCGGAAGCCGGCGTGCGTCTGGCGATGATTCTGAACGATGCGGCTAAGGCTGCGAACTAGGATCCTTCGGTCAAGGTTTAGGAACGGGAGAGTCCGCCGCAGGAGTAGGCCCGCCAAGCGATTTGATGTACCGCACCAGCTGCCAGCGCTGGGGTTCCGGGAGCTTCGACCAAACCGGCATCTTCTTTCGAACGACTCCGTTAGTCAAAAGCCAGAAAAGAGTTCCAGGCGTAGCGGTTTGGACTTCTGGAACCTGGAGACTCGGGGCTTTGCGCGAGCCTTCGGCGGAGTTGCCGTGGCATTCCGCGCAGTGCTGTTCGAAAAGAATGGCGCCGGCAGCAACGGCGTCCGGATCGTTTTGCAGCGGATTTGTGCGGTTCCGGGCCTTTTCGGGGGCCTTTTGCAGCTCCGCGTAGATGGCCGGATCGTATTTGGGCGCTGCGCCGCCGGGTGGTTTGCCGGAACTCCGGCTCTGCGCGAGCACAACAGACACCGCAAAAAATGAAGTGGAAACGGCGAGCGCGGCCGAAACGGCTTTCACCTTTGGCCTCCAAAGAGCCGACTGACCATCGAACCGAAGCCGGTTATTTCCCGCGAGACGCCCCAGCGCATGAGGAATCGATGGCTGTTGTCGTTCAGACCAAAGCCGGGCGAAATCCGCAACGTCCAGCCGGAGGGTAAGTTCCAGGCGAGAACGGGCGCAAGGTAATGTGAAGTATCGTGAAGGCCAAAATTGTGCCGGTCGCCGAGGCCGCCGTACATTTCGACTCCGCCAATGAAGTTTTGCGGGCAGAAAGTGCAGCGCTTCGCGGAGGCCTTAAGAGCGAGCGGACGGCTGGCACCGAGGGCATAGCCGAATTCCCAAGGTGAATTCGAAAGATTCTTGGCAGCGAGGGTGTTTTCCGTGAAGTTCCAGCCCTTGAATGTGCTGGAAAGGATGAGCTTTAGCTCCGCTTCATGGATGTGCTCCTTACGAGCTTCCGCATTCGAAACGAGGAAGTCCGATTCCAAGTCGTGACCTTCGCCTTCTTTGAGGATCTTGTCGGCGCCGTTCTTGTTTTCATACTCAACATAAAGGACGGGATTGATGAAGTGTTCGCGCTTCAGAAGACGGAAGCGATTCTCCCAGCGGAAGCCCGTGAACAACGTGCTGTCGTGGAAAGTAGTCTGGCCGTCCAAATAGAACTCCGTGGTCCACCAGGCAGTTGCGCCGTATTCGAACTCGGTCCAGAAGGCGTGGAAGTTGTTGCCGCTTCGCTGGGTGCCATACGTCGAGAAATACTCGATCTCGAGGTTGCCGGGTTCTTCGAGATAGTGATCATAGGCGACAAAGTAAGGTCTCTCCTGGGCAAGGGCAGGGGGAGGAGAGAAAACCCAGAATAAGAAAAAGGAGAAAAAGCCAAGCAAAACGAGCTGGCAAAAGGAAGCCACGGAATCTCCTTGCAAATGAATTGCAACAATGAAATCAGACTAACTTAGTCCGATATCTTTTGCAAAGCCCTTGTCATCCGGAAGTTACCTCTTCTTTTCCTTACTTACACACTATTGGGCTGGATGATTCACGGGCGATTACTTGGTCTGCTCGAAAAGGATGGGGCCTTGCACGCTGCGTTTCGAGGCGGCGGACCGGCAACTGTACAAATGCAAGAGAGCGGAGAATCGGCGGGCTCTTCCGACCGCGGGACGAATTTCTTACCGCAAGAGAGGCGGGCGTTGACACCATAGAGCGGGCGCGCCATCCTTTGCGGGATTCTCTCTCTCACTGACGCCCCATGAGGAGGCCCCGTGGATTCCGCAAAGCTCGTGCTCGCGCTGCTCGATGAAGCCTACGAGAAAAAAACCTGGCATGGACCGAATCTCAAGCAGTCCATCAAGGGAATAACCGCGAAGCAAGCCGCGTGGCGTCCCGGACCGGGCCGGCACAACATTTGGGAGGTGACGCTGCATGCCGCGTACTGGAAGTATGCCCTGCGGCGAAGGATGGATAGCGGGAAGCGCGGTTCATTCGCGTTGAAGGGCAGCAATTTCTTTACCAGGCCCGAAAAAGGGAACTTGAATGAGGCGGCATGGAGCGCCGATAAGAAGTTGCTTGAGAGAGAACAC
>DATNLB010000162.1:0-5688 GCA_035603095.1 Candidatus Acidiferrales bacterium | reverse complement strand
ATCCCTCCGCGAAATGCAAGGCGCAGAGGTTCCCGAAGAACTGGCTCCGATGGCCTCCGCCGTGCGCGCCATGGTCACCAAAAGTCTCGGCGCGCTCATTTTCCGCAACGTTGAGATGGCCACAGAGGTTCTCGAAAGTGACGATGTCGTTGATCGATACCGCGATCGCATTTTCGAGCAGCTCCTCCAGCACATGACTCAAGAGCCCACGCTGGTGAGCCCGGGCCTGCAATTCATTCTTGCCACGCGCCACCTAGAACGCATCGCGGACCACGCCACCAACATTGCCGAGGACATCATCTTTTGGGTCCGTGGTCTCGACGTCCGCCACGGCCGTGCTCTCACGGTCCGCCCCGACCAGGCCGGCCAGACCGATCCGGTTTCTGCCGGGGATTCCGCGATCACGGAAAATTCACATGTCCTTGATTCGGGCGTGACCCCGGACTGCCAGACTGAGCGAGCTTGATCTTCACGTAGAGTCCTACCTCGGGGACCGGTGCACCCCTGGCTTCGGTCCCCATCTCCCCCCCTCTTGGAATTCTGCAACTCGCTCCAGGCATCCCCTTGACCCAGCCGGGCAGTCCTACTATCGTCGTAAGAGAGTCGAGATGGATCCGTCCACACATTCTTGCGCGCGCTCTGCGGTGCCGCGATGGCACGTAGGGGTTAGTTTCTTCCTCGCCCTTTTCCTGCTTTACAACCCCTACATGGCTGCGCCAAGTTACGCGGATGGTTTGAATGTCCGCCATCCGGCAAGTAACCGTGCCACGGTAGGTGCTTCAGAGCTACAGCACTTCTCTCCTGCAGACGGGCGAGACCAGCTTTCAGCACATGCGACGCCCAATGTCGAACCACTCGCTTCGCTTCCGGCAGTCTCCTCTCAACCCTTTGAACTCGTTTCGCAAGTAGTCTCCCCCCCACAGCAGTTTTTCGGCTCGAGCCTGTGGTTCCGGCCGCCGCCTGCTCTCTAGCTGGTTTTTGCCTCCGCTGAACTGAAGAGCTTTCGCCACCGGTTGAAACCGGCGGCGAGTCACCATTGGTCAGGCCCTTTTAAAAATTCTGCAGGTGTCTCGAAAACCGCCAAGGCAGGTCCTGCCGGGTCCGGCAGCCTGCCAGGGATACAGTTCATGAAGAAAAAAAAGCTGTGGATTATTGTTGCCGTGCTCTTGGTGATCGTCATATTGGCCTGGCGGTGGATGGCGCGCGGGCCGACCGAAGCTGATGATCAGAATCATCCAATTGCCACCTCGGCGGAAACCGTCGCTGCAGTCGCGCACGCCGAGCGCCGCAGCGTTGGAACCACGCTGACCATCGCTGGGGAGTTCAAACCGTTTCAGGATGTCGATGTTCATGCCAAGGTGGCCGGCTATATCAAGGTGATTTACGTCGATGTCGGCGACCACGTGCAGGCAGGCCAGACGATCGCGGTCCTGGAAATCCCCGAGCTGGCCGCGCAACTCGCGGGCGCGGATGCTGGCGTGCGGCGCTCCAAAGAGGAAATTCGGCGCGCGGAAGGAGACCTGGTACGCGCACAATCGGCCCATGCCGCCGCCCACTCGGCTTATGCGCGATTGAAACAAGCGGCGGAGTCTCGCGCCGGCTTAGTGGCGCAGCAAGAAATCGATGATTCGCAAGCGAAGGATCTGGAATTCGAGGCCCAGGTTTCCAGTTCGAGTGCGGCGCTCTCGTCGGCACAACAGCAGCTTCAAGTAGCCGAGGCCAACCAAAGGCAGTACAGCGCTTTGTCTGACTATTCTCGTATCATGGCGCCCTTCTCCGGCGTGGTTACCGCGCGTTATGCCGATACCGGCGCCCTTATTGCCGCGGGCACTTCCAGCAGCGCGCAGTCCATACCTGTCGTTCGGCTGGCACAAATTTCAAAACTACGCCTGGTTCTCCCGATCCCCGAATCGGTTGCCGCGCAAATTCATCTTGGCGACCCGGTGAAAGCGCGCGTGCAGGCGCTGAATCAGGATATCGTCGGCAAGGTTTCACGCTTCGCGGATTCTCTCGACCGGCAGACTCGAACCATGGAGACGGAAATCGATTTTGACAACCGCGACGGACACCTGATTCCCGGCATGTACGCGGAAACACAGCTTTCTCTTCGTGAGAAGAAAGATGCTCTCACCGTTCCCCTCGAGTCCGTCACACGCAACGGCGACGATGCGACGGTGCTCGCCGTCAACCCGGAGAACATCATCGAAGAACGCCACGTAAAGCTGGGACTAGAAGACAGCGTCCGCGTGGAAGTGCTCTCCGGCCTAACGGACAAAGATCGGGTGGTTATCGGCAATCGCAGCCAGTTCCGCAATGGACAGAAGATTCAACCCCAGGACGTCGGCACAGGCGCCTCAAAAGTGGGGGGACAGACCTGATGTCCGGCTTCTCGATTAAGTATCCCTTTTTGATTATCGTCGCCTGCCTCGTGGTAGCCATCGTTGGCAGCGTGACCCTCGTGCGTATGCCGGTTGACCTTTTTCCTCCCATCAACATCCCTGTCGTTGTTGTGGCTACCTTTTATTCCGGTATGCCGCCGCAGCAGATCGAAACGAACATCACCAATCCATTCGAACGGTTCTTCACGCTGGCCAGCGGGGTGGATCACATCGAATCACGCTCGCTGCCAGGTGTGAGCCTTATCAAAATCTACTTTCAACCGGGCACGAACGCGGATGCCGACCTCAGCACGGTTTCCAACCTCGCCATGGCGGACCTCCGCCGCCTTCCTCCCGGCACGTTGCCGCCAGTGGTGCTGAAGTTCGACGCTTCCAGTTTGCCGGTGTGCTTGATCACCCTCAAAGGCCAGGGATTAAACGAAACGGATCTCCAGGACCTGGGCCGCTACACCGTGCGGAATCAGATCGCCAACGTTCCAGGTGCTTCGGTACCGCAGCCCTTCGGCGGAAAGTATCGTCAGATCATGGTGTATGTCGATCCGCTGAAGCTCGAAGCAAACCAGTTGAGCCCCATGGACGTGGTGCGTACGGTCAACGAGAGCAACCTCATTCTCCCCGCAGGTGACGTCAAGATCGGACCAATCGATTACAACCTCTACTCCAACAGCCAAGCTCCCACCGCCAAATTCATCAACGGTATGCCGCTAAAAACCGTGGGTCAATCCTCTGTGCTCGTCGGCGATGTCGGCAAAGCCGTGGATGCCAACGCCATTCAGACCAACATCGTGCGCGTGGACGGTCAGGCATCGGTTTACTTGCCGATCCTGAAGCAGGGCGGGGACACCAATACCATCGCGGTGGTGGACGGCATCAAGGAAGCCTTGCAGCATCTCGTTGATATTCCGAAACAGCTCGTCACTCGCGTCGTCTTTGACCAGTCTCTCTTTGTCAAAACGGCCATCGCCAACTTGCTCCGCGAGGGCTCCATCGGGCTGGTCCTGACCGGCGTGATGATTCTCCTCTTCCTCGGCAGCATGCGCGCTACCCTCGCGGTTTTCCTGTCCATCCCGCTCTCCGCGCTTGCCGCATTTCTGGCCATCAGCGCCGGTGGCGGCACCGTGAACACCATGGTGCTGGGCGGACTCGCACTGGCGTTCTCGCGCTTGATCGACAATTCCGTCATCGTGCTCGAAAACATCTTCCGCCATCTCGAGATGGGAGAGGCTCCTGAAGTCGCCGCAGAGAAAGGCGGGCAGGAAGTCGCCCTGGCAGTGCTTGCCGCCACCATCACCACCGCCATCGTTTTCTTTCCGGTGGTGTTTCTCTACGGAGTCAGCCGTTTCCTTTTCATGGCTCTCGCCACGGCGGTGATCCTTTCTCTGTTCGCTTCCTACCTCGTTGCCATGACCGTCGTCCCGCTGTATTGCGCCAAGCTCATCAAGAAACATGAGGCCGATGAGGAAGTGGGGGAGCATTCCACTTCGCCGCACCTCTGGATCGTCAGGAAGTTCAATCTCTACTTTGAGCGAATGCTCGGAAAGTACGACCGTACGCTAGCGGCCTCGCTGCTGAAACCGGCCGGCGCGGTCGTCGGCCTCGTCGGCGTCTCACTGCTTTCTTTTTCTCTCTATCCGTTTCTCGGGGTCTCCTTCTTTCCGAGAACCGATCCCGGTCAGTTCGTAATCAACCTGAAGGCGCCCTCCGGAACCCGCGTGGAACTCACCGAAAATTATGTGAAACAGGTGGAGCAGATCATCCACCAGGTGGTGCCATCCAACGAGCTCCAAATCATCGTTTCGAACATCGGCATCACCACGGATTTTTCGGCGATTTACACGCCCAATTCGGCGTCGCACACCGCGTTCGTGCAAGTAAGTCTTAAGGAGGGCCACACGGTCGGCAGCTACGAGTACATGCGGCGCGTGCGCCGGCAGCTCGGCCAGCAGCTCCCTCAGCTCAGCACCTACTTTCAGTCGGGCGGGCTCGTCGACGCGGTCATCAATCTCGGCTTGCCCGCGCCTATCGACATACAAGTTAGCGGCAACAATCTCAGCAGCGTTTACGCCGCAGCGGCACAAATCGCTGCGCTTGTTCGCGGACTCGGGAGCGTCAGCGACGTTCTGATTCCCCAGGATATCGATTACCCTGCCTTGCAACTCGACGTTGACCGCGGGAAGGCCAGTCTCCTCGGTCTCTCGCAGAAAGAAATCGTCGACAACGTCATCACCGCCCTCACTTCGAACGGCATGATCGCGCCGAATTACTGGATCGATCCCACGAGCGGCAACCCCTACCTGCTGGCCGTCCAGTATCCCGAGGACCAAGTCAAGACGATGACCGATCTGAAGCAGATTCCCCTGCGCGGCGGGAAAAGCACGGAACCGACCCCCCTCGATAGCGTGGTAAAAGTCAGCACTATTCCTTCCCCTACGGAAGTAGACCACTATCAATTGTTTCGGGTGATCGATGTATACGTGTCGCCGAAGAGCGAAGATCTCGGCCGGCTGGCCGGCCAGGTGGAAAAAATTATCAAGGACACCCAGCTGCCGGAAGGAGTTCGTGTAAACCTGCGGGGCTCCGTGCAGGGCATGCGCGCTTCCTTCAAGAGCTTCGGAATCGGCCTGCTCCTCTCCGTCGTCTTGGTGTATCTGATTCTGGTTGCGCAGTTCGCGTCATGGAAGGATCCCTTCATCATCCTTCTGGCGATACCGCCCGGACTTGCCGGCGTGCTCCTGTTCCTGCTCGCGACGGGCACGACGTTGAACGTGATGTCCCTGATGGGACTGGTGATGATGGTTGGCATCGTGGTTTCGAACAGCATCTTGATCGTCGAGTTTGCCCGTCATCTTCATCATCAAGGCAAGCCGCTGCAGGAAGCCGTCTCGACCGCCGCTCGCTTGCGTCTTCGTCCCATCTTGATGACCTCCCTGGCAACCCTTCTGGGCCTGATCCCCATGGCTCTCGGCACCGAGCCAGGCAGCGAACAGTACGCCCCGCTGGCCCGGGCAATCATTGGTGGCTTGCTTGTTTCTGTCGTCGTGACGGTCTTTCTCGTGCCTGCGGCTTACCAGATCGTGCACCGCAAGAAAGAGACGAGTTCTCAGGAGGCGCAAGCGTGATGCGCTATACATTTGCTTCTTGCATTCTTTCCCTTCTGATCTGCGCGCCACTTCTGGCGCAGATGCCGGCAAGCCCGCCGGCCTCTTCGGCCCCATCTCTGCCCTCCCCGGTTGGCAAGGAACTGACGTTGGCCCAAGCCGAAGCCCTCGCTCTAAGAAACAATCCGCAA
>DATNLB010000685.1:0-5986 GCA_035603095.1 Candidatus Acidiferrales bacterium | reverse complement strand
TGCCGGGGTGAATGAGGAAGCATTTGAATCCCGGCACGCCCGCGGCTGCCAAGCTTTCGATGTGCTCCTGGTTGTCGCTCACAACTCCGCCCCACGCCATCCAGTCCACAAAGCACTGGCCGCTGGCGGCTTTGCGTTTCGCTTCGAGCGCAGCTACGGTCGTTGTCGCTGGCAGGCAGTTGAGCGGCATGTCCACCAGCAGCGTGTAACCACCAGCTGCCGCTGCGCGGGTCGCCGTCCGGAATCCTTCCCATTCCGTCCGCCCGGGTTCGTTGATGTGCACGTGAGAATCCACCATCCCCGGCAGGATGGCAGCCTCGCCAAAGTCCTTCACGGGAATCTGCGCTGGCAGTTGATCCGGTGGAACAACATCGAGGATTCGTCGGTCTTCGACGAGCACAGCTGCCGCTTTGATTCCGTGTGGCGTCACTACCCGTCGAGAGAGAAAACCTTTTAGACTCATGTTCCTGGCCTGTATGGTTCATTGGGGCGTTGCGCAACAGCAGCGTACCGCAACCGACTTCAACTCCCAAAGAGCCCTGACGCCCCGGTTTTCCGTCGCAAATTCACAGGCTGAACGTAAAGCAAATCTGTGATAATAGCCGTCGTTGAAAACACCCCTGCAACTTCTGGACGAATTCAAGGTGCGCTTTGGCACGGCCGCGAGCATTTACCGGGCGCCCGGCCGCGTGAATCTGATCGGCGAGCATACCGATTATAACGACGGCCTTGTTTTGCCAGCCGCGATTGATTTCTATTGCTGGGCGGCAGTTGCTCCACGCCGTGACCGGAAGCTGGTCATCCATTCCGAGAATTTCAATGAAACGGTCGAGGCTGGCCTCGATTCCTTGTCACCCTTAGAGAAGAAGCACTGGGCCAATTATCCCCTGGGCGTGGCATGGGCGCTCGCACAAGCGGGAAAGCCGCTCACGGGAGCAAATCTCTATATCTCCGGCGAGGTTCCCCTCGGAGCCGGGTTGAGTTCGTCGGCCGCCGTCGAAGTTGCCATTGGTTTTGCGCTGCTCAACCAGAGCGGGCTTGCCGTCGACCGCGCGGAACTGGCCCGGCTATGCCAAAAAGCGGAAAACGAGTTTGTGGGCGCCCACGTTGGGATCATGGATCAGTTTATATCCTGCTTTGGGCGCGCGTCGCATGCGCTGTTGCTGGACTGCCGCTCGCTCCAGTATGAATTCGTCAAACTTCCGCCGGACCTCCAGTTGGTGATTTGCAATACCATGGTCCGGCACGAACTGGCTTTCGGCGAGTACAACGCCCGCCGCGCGGAGTGCGAAGAGGGCGTTCGAATCCTGCGAATAGTTTTGCCGGAGATTCGCGCGCTTCGTGACGTCACGCTCACACAGTTGGAGAAGCACGTTCGAATCCTGCCCGCAAAGGTGTTTGCCCGCTGCCGCCACGTCATTACCGAGAACGCGCGAGTGAAGAGCGCAGTCGAGGCGTTTCAAAGAGGAGAAAGCAAAGCGCTGGGGCCGTTGATGCAGGACTCGCATCGCAGTCTCCGGGACGACTATGAGGTCAGTTGCAGGGAACTCGATCTCATGGTTGAAATTGCGTTGGCGCAACCGGGCCTGATTGGCGCGCGCATGACCGGCGGAGGATTTGGCGGCTGCACCATTAATTTGGTGGAGTCCGCGGCCGTGAGCGATTTCAAGCGGAACGTGGCGGCGGAATATTCCTCCAAGACAGGTCTGACTCCTGAGATTTACGTTTCTCCGGCGTCCGAAGGCGCGCAACAGATGGCCCTTGAAAAGAACAGGCCCGCCAAGTGAAAGGAACGAAGGACGAAGGGAACTGCAGCGAGTCGCTAAGACCCGTCAAACTACGACCTTGCCTATGAGTTTCGAGGAGCTAAATCGAGTTCCGCACCGGCGTTTCAATCCGCTCCTGCGAGAGTGGGTGCTGGTCTCTCTCCATCGGACTCAGCGCCCGTGGCTGGGAAAAGTCGAGAAACTTCAGACGCCTCCCGCAGTTTCTTACGATCCCAACTGTTACTTGTGCCCGGGAAATCGGCGCGCGGGTGGAGCGCAGACGCCGCGATATTCGCAAACGTACGTTTTTGACAACGATTACCCGGCGATGCTGCCGGAGGTCGCGCCGCTCCAATTGGATACGGCCGGCTTGCTCGTGGGACACGGCGAGCGGGGAATCTGCCGCGTGATGTGTTTTTCTCCGCGTCACGATCTCACGGTTCCGCGAATGAGCCCGCAGGAATTGCGCGAGGTCGTGAATGGCTGGGTCGAGCAGTACTCCGCACTGGGGCAAATTCCCTGGATTCGTCACGTGCAGATTTTCGAAAATCGAGGCGAGATGATGGGCGCAAGTAATCCCCACCCGCACTGCCAAATTTGGGCGAATGCCTCACTGCCGAACATTCCGACCCGGGAGCTGGCGTCCTTGAGGGAATATCGCGCTGAAAAACATGCTTGCCTGCTCTGCGATTACCTGAAGTTGGAGTTGGAGCTAAATGAGCGTGTCGTCTGCCAGAACGACGCTTTTGCAGCGGTCGTGCCGTTCTGGGCCGTTTGGCCATTCGAATCGCTCGTGCTAAGCAAGCGCCATCTCGCTTCCATCGATCAACTCAGCGGCGCAGAGCGGGACCTCTTGGCCGACATCATGCGCCGCATCACCATTCGTTACGACAATTTGTTTGAGACGGCCTTCCCGTATTCCATGGGATTCCATCAAAAGCCGACCGACGGCGCAGCCTACGAAGAATGGCACCTCCACGCGCATTACTTTCCGCCGCTCCTGCGGTCGGCCACGATTCAGAAATTCATGGTTGGTTACGAACTTCTCGGCTCCCCTCAGCGCGACGTGACGCCAGAGCGCGCGGCGGCGCACCTCGTGGAAGCGGGGGATACGCACTACCTGGACCGGGCGGGGGATAAGGGCAATCCCTAGATCAGATCGCGATTCCCTCAGACCCAGGAAAAAACGGCCCCGTAAGCGATTGCGCTTGGCACCCCAGTCGGGGACGTGTTAACGTCTCGCGCTGCCCCCTTGAGAGTGCCGGAAACGCTGGCACCGTGGATCTCCGGGAAGTGCCATAGCGATTCAAAGTACCTTGGAATATTCCGCGATTTAGAGTAAACGGCTACTCGTACTTTGCAGGCCCACAAACGAAACGATGCTGCTCCCTGATCTTCGCAAAGCGGTCCTGGAAGCAAACCTTGAGCTCGTGCGCAAGGGCCTGGTCCTGTACACCTTTGGAAATGCCAGCGCGATTTTTCGCAAGAAATCGCTGGTGGTCATCAAACCGAGCGGCGTTCCTTACGATCGATTGAGACCTGCGGACCTGGTCATCACGGATTTGAACGGCAAGATTATGGAAGGCAAGCTGCGCCCTTCTTCCGATTTGCCCACGCACCTCATTTTGTATAAGGCATTCCCCTCCATCGGCGGCATCAGTCATACCCATTCGGAGTACGCGACCGCGTGGGCCCAGGCGCGCCGGCCCATCCCCTGTTTGGGAACGACGCACGCCGATTACTTCCACGGAGCGGTACCCGTCACGCAGGAAATGACGGACGCGGAAGTTGCCTCAAAATACGAAGAAAACACCGGACACGCCATCGTGCATGCATTTGATGGCGTGGACTATTCCGCGATCCCGGCCGTGTTGGTGGCCAATCATGGAGCGTTTACCTGGGGACCCGATCCCGCAACATCCGCCCACAATGCCGCAGTACTGGAATCCGTCGCGCGCATGGCGTACTTCACTCTTGGCATCAATCAGCAAGCCGTCGCTATTGGTCGCTTTCTTCACGACCAGCACTACCTTAGGAAACATGGAAAGGCCGCCTACTACGGGCAGCCCAAGGAGAAAATATGACCGCCATGATGGCGTGGACTGCGCCGACAACTCTCGTACATCTCTCGGCAGTGGATCTCGGCATTATCGCTTTCTATTTTGCTCTCGTGCTGGGAATCGGCTTTTATCTGAAGCGTTTCGCCAACACTGGCGAAGACTTCTTCTTGGCCGGCCGCGAGATGACCGCGTGGGTGGCCGGGCTGGCCTTTGTCTCGGCCAACCTTGGTTCCTTGGAACTACTCGGCTGGGCCGGTTCCGCATACCAATACGGCATCCTCTCCGCGCATTGGTATTGGATCGGCGCCATTCCCGCCATGGTGTTTCTGGGCATCGTGATGATGCCTTTCTACTATATTTCAAAGACTCATTCCGTCCCCGGTTATCTGCAACTGCGCTACGGTTCGGCCACCAGCGCGCTCAGCGCTGTCACCTTTGCAATCATGACCATCCTCATGTCCGGCGTGAACATGTACGCCATGGCCGTGGTGATGAAGGTGGTCCTCGGCTGGAACATCAACTTCAGCATCTGGGTGTCATCGCTGACGGTAGGCATTTACGTTGCGTCCGGCGGGCTATTTTCCGCCATCTTCAACGAAGTTTTGCAATTTTTCCTGATCTGGTTCGGCGCGCTTCTCATCCCCATCCTGGGTTTGATCGAAACGGGTGGATGGAAGGGCATGGTCGCGCGCATTCAGCAGAATTTCCCGGGTCAGGATTACACTCACGCATGGAGCACGCTTGGCCGCTTTCAGGACAATCCGATGGGGATGCATTGGACGGGCATTGTGTTCGGCCTCGGCGCGGTGCAAGCGATGGGCTATTGGACCACGGACTTCCTCGTGGTGCAGCGCGTGCTTTCGGCGAAGGACATCCGCTCAGCCAAAATGGCGCCGATCATCGGTTCCTTTTTCAAGATGGCTGTACCATTAATCGTGATTCTCCCTGGGTTGCTGGGGCTTGCGGTACTGCCGATGCACCTGGTTCCCGCGAGCAGCTTACAGCCCGGGCAATACAGTTACAACGAGGTGCTCCCGCTCATGCTCGCCCGCTACTGCGGGCCCGGCTTGTTGGGGCTTGGCATCACTGCTTTGGTCGCCGGATTTATGGCGGGCATGGCGGGCAATGTGAGCGCCTTTGCCACCGTATGGACGTACGACATCTATCGTCCCTTTCTGCGTAAGACCGCGCCCGATCAGCATTACGTTTCCATGGGACGCTGGTGCACGTTGATCGGACTGATTGTAAGCATCGGAACTGCCTATCTGGCGATGGGCTTTGCCAGCATCATGGATTACGTGCAGGCGCTGTTCGGCTTCTTCATCGCGCCGCTGTTCGGCACGGTATTGCTCGGAATGCTTTGGAAGCGCGTAAGCCGTGCCGCCGGGTTCTTGGGGCTGCTGGCGGGAACGCTTTCTTCCGTCACCATGTTTACGTTGATGAAATTGGATCATCGCTGGGTCGGTGTATTCGCTTTGTCTCCGAAGGCCCAGGGGCTCGCGCAAGACATGTACCAGGCATTGTGGGCCTGCGTCACCTGTGTGGCAGTAACCGTGCTCGTGACGCTGGTGACTAAGCCGCGGCCCGATGCGGAACTGAAGGGGCTTGTTTATGCGCTGACGGAAGTCGCGCAGGAAGGGCACACGAGTTTTCTGCACCGGCCGCTCTTTTGGGGAATTACAGCCCTCGCGATCTTGGGGGTTCTTCAAATCATTTTTTGGTGAGAATCCATGAACGAAAAACATCACATCATTCAGGTTTGGTTCTTTGTCGGCGTTCTCCTGCTGGTATACGGCTTTCTGATTTTGGCCAGCGGACTGGCGGAATGGTCGCATCCCCCCAACATAGTACTAGCCGAGCTGCACGCACCGGTGTGGTGGGGCGCCCTGATGCTTGTTCTGGGTCTGATTTATTGCATCAAGTTCTCTCCCAAGCGCAAGGCATGACGATTTTGGCTGCTGGACCCAACTGGCGCAATGCATCCCCACGGAGAAGGTAAATGGCAGTTGTCGCCGGCGCTGATTTTGGAACGTTAAGCGTTCGCGTTTCCATCGTGGACAGCGAGCGCGGGCTGCTCGCTTCCGCCACCGCAGAGTATCCACTCCATCGCAAACGCGAAGATCCCGAATACGCCACGCAGTCGCATGAAGATCACATGCG
>DATNLB010000708.1:0-8090 GCA_035603095.1 Candidatus Acidiferrales bacterium | reverse complement strand
TCAAAGCGATCTTCCTTGGAGGTTTGCGGAGCTAATGAGAACGGTGTGACAGCCAGAGGCGCCAACGCCGTTGTCTTCATAAATTCGCGTCGACTGATTGAGCTCATCGGAGGTCCCCCTCAGACCAAACTCTTACGCCTTCTTCACCACTTCCTCGATGCTGGTCCCGAAATCTTTCAGCATTACCGTTGCGGCGTTACGACCCGGCCCACCAGTCACCGATCCACCGGGATGCGTGGTGGCTCCCGTCTGATACAAGCCTGGGATGGGCATCCGATGCTGCGCCCAACCAGGCACTGGCCGCATCGCGCCCGACTGTGCCGGTCCCGATCCGCCCGCGTGACAACTGCCGTGCCAGTTGTGCGGGTTCATGCGTTCCAGATCAAGCGGGCTCTTGACGATTCGCGCGAGAATCTTGTCATCCGTCAGATTGGTCGCGAACCGCCTTAGAAATTTCAAGTTCGCGTCTGAAACTTGATCCTTGATTTCGTCCCAATGCTGCGGGCCCTCTTTCAATTCGTAGGGGTGGTAGGCAACGATCTTGATCGTGTGCATTCCGGCGGGCGCGCGGGTCGGATCAGCGATGCTGCAACAAATGGCATGGATCGACGGGTTCTCAAGATTCACCGCTCCTCGAGCGTAGTCATAACTCATGCGCAAGACGCGATCGGCGTTGACCATAAGTCCGGAATGCACCGGCGAGAGCGTCCCGCCGGCTACCGCATATTTCGGCGGCTCCGTCGTCGCATAATTTGTCTCGAACAGCGTCAGGCCGGGTTTCCACGTGTCCACCCCATCGATGAAATCCTGGCCCCACAATTCGCGCGGCGCCATGTCGATCAAGTGCTTGATGTGGATTGTGGAAAGCACCGCCTTTTCCGCGCGATACGAGCTCCCGTCTTCGCATTCCACGCCCGTGCATTTCCCATTTTCCACGATCAGCCCTTTGATCCACTTGTTGGTCTGAATCACTCCGCCATGCGCTTCGATAAACCGCGCCAACGCCATCGTCAACGCTCCCGACCCGCCCTTCGGGAGCGGCCGGCTCTCTCGTTGCTGGTGCAGTGGAAGGTAAGCGGCCCGGCCCGTCATCGGGTCCTGCACCGGCTGCAGCGAATAGGGGCAGCCCAACATGAAGGCTCTGCAATGGTCGTCCTCGAATGTATCGCGAACAATTTCCCATGCCGACATCGCCAACCGTCGCTGCCATAGTTTGCCGTGGGGGTGCTCCGCCAAACGATCGTTGATAGCTTTCCCGAAACCAATCGGCGTGAAGGCCACGGCATTCAAGAGAGGCTTGACCGTTTCGTATTCGGTGATCATTCGCCGGTAAGCGAGCCCGTCTTTCTTGGAAAATTTTGCGAATTCCTCACACGTGCGGTCCAGGTCGCGCCACTGCGTCAGGTAGCTGCCGTCGGGAAACGGCATGTGATAGACAGGATCGGGATGAATGTACTCGAGGCCGTACTCTCCGAGTTTCAGTTCATCGTCGCGCAGAATCGGATTTCCGTGGATTCCGTTGTGAGCCGATGAGCAAATATCATGCGTGAATCCGCGCAACGTCAATTGCGCGGATTTGACGCCGCCGCCCACGATCGGCCGGCCTTCGAGCACCAGGCAGCGATAGCCCGCCTTCGCCAGATACGCCGCAGCAATCAGGCTGTTGTGCCCGGCGCCCGCCACGACGATATCGAATCGCTCAGCCATCGCAGTTCGCCGCCTCGATTCTCAATTGACTGGGCTTCCTGCTCCCGTAGATCGGGGCGCGGCGCCCTGAGCCAACTCTTCCGTCACGCTAAGTTCTGCTTCAGCGTCTCGGCGGACAGTTCCTTTTCCCATCGCGACACGACCACGGTGGCGACCCCATTTCCAATCATGTTCACTGTGGCGCGGCACATACTCATAAACCGGTCGATTCCCAAAATCAGCGCCATTCCCGCCACTGGAATCGTCGGGATGACCGTCATCGTGGCCACCAGGGCGATAAATGCCGCGCCTTGCACGCCGCTGGCGCCTTTCGAAGTCAGCACCGCCACCGCAAAAATCGTCAGCTCCTGTGTAAGCGTCAGCGGCGTATTTGTGGCCTGCGCCACAAACAGCGCCGCCAGCGTCATGTACATGCTCGTGCCGTCAGTGTTGAAGGTGTAACCGGTGGGAACCACGAGTCCTACAAGACCTTTCGAACAACCCAGCTTTTCCAGTTTGGCCATCAGCGTCGGCATGGCGGGCTCCGACGAGCTGATAGCCAGCACGAGAAGAATTTCTTCCTTGATGTACACCAGGAATCTCAGGATTCCGAACCCGGCCACGCGAGCAATCACGCCCAAGACAGTGAAAACGAATAGAATCGAGGTGGCATAAAACGTGCCAATCAGTTTGGCCAGCGGTCCCAGCGAGGCGATGCCGTACTTGCCGATCGTGAATGCCAGCGCCCCAAATGCGCCGATCGGTGCGAAGTGCATCAGGATCTTGACGATCCCAAACACCGCCTCCGTCGACAAATTCAAAAAATCCAGGAGCGGCTTGCACCGCGGCCCCGCCATCGATAGCGCGAAACCGAACAATACCGAGACGAGCAGCACCTGCAGGATATCCCCTTTGCTGAAAGCATCCACGACGGTATTGGGGATGATGTGCATCAGGAATTCTGAAATGCTCTGCGCTTTCGCCTGCCCCGCGTATTCCGCCACCGCCCTGGTGTCCAGCTTGGCCGCATTCACGTTGAACGCGCTGCCCGGATGCACTATGTTGCCCGCCGCCAGGCCGATGAACAGCGCCAAAGTTGACACAACCTCGAAGTACAACAGCGCTTTCCCGCCAACCCGGCCGACTTTCTTCAAGTCTTCCATTCCCGCGATGCCCGTCACCACTGTACAAAAAATGACCAGCGTGATGATCATCGTAATGAGCCGGATGAAAGCGTCCCCCAGCGGCTTCATGGCAATCGCCGCCGCCGGCCGCAAGCAGCCCAGCGCGATCGCCGCGGCAACGGCGAACAGCACTTGCGCCGACGAATTTGCGTAAAAAGCCTTCTTGCGCGGATTGGGCGGCGTCATAGTTGGGACCGGGAGCTACGCGGCGCGAGAAGTATTCATTTCCTTCCAAGGATTTTTGTGAACAAAAAACGCTACAACACTTTCCCGGGCTCGCGAATGGCGTTCGCCAAATCGCTTAAGAACTCTGCCGCTCGGACCCCGTCCACCACACGGTGATCGCTCGAAAGCGTCATCGTCATCATCGGGCGGATGCCGGGTTTTCCATCGACGGGCATGACCCGATCGGAAATGCTTCCCACCGCGAGAACCGCAGCCTGCGGCGGCGTGATGATCGCGCTGAAGGCATCAACCTTGTACATGCCCAGGTTGCTCAGCGTAAAAGTTCCGCCGGTAATGTCTGCCGGACGCAGTCGGCCTGCCCGCGCGCGCTCCGTTAATTCGCGCCGCTGCGCGGATATTTCCCCAACTTGTAACGTATTGGCCTTGTGAATCACTGCACCCACTACGCCATCTTTCACCGCCATGGCCACGCTGACATTGATGTCCGGATTCGAACGAATTCCTTCTCCTGTCCAGCTCGAATTCATCCCTGGATACTTCGCCAAGCTTTTCGCCAACAGCGCAATCAGCAAATCCGTGATCGTCGGCGCCTCGCCCTGCGACTTCTCCATCTCCTGGCTGATTCGTTTTTGGGCGGCAATCAGTTCGCCGCAGTCGACGTCCCGCACCAGAAAAAAGTGTGGCACGCTGGTCCAGCTCTGCGTGGTGCGCTCGGCCATCAACCGTGCTACTTGGCTCAGCGACTCCGTTCCCGCGGAAGGAGCGGAGCCCTTTCCATCGGCGACACTCTGCACATCTTCCGACGTGATCGTCCCATCCGGCCCTGTTCCTCGAATCTTGCTGATGTCCACGCCAAGTTCTTTAGCCAGCCGCCGGGCCTTCGGCGAAATTTGCAGTGCCACTCCCACACGGTGTTCAGTCGCTTGCGCAGCCGCAGCCGCGCTCGCGCGTTCCGGACTGCTGGATGCGCGCGCGGCGGGTGCGGCCGTTACGGTCATTGCAGGAGGTTTTTCGCCGGGAGCAACAAGCCACGCAATGGTCTGTCCCACCGGGACCACCGCTCCCACATCCGCCGTGATCCCCGCAAGAATCCCGTCCCCCGGAGCTTCCACTTCGACGATCGCCTTATCCGTCTCGATTTCGAGCAGCGGCTCTCCCTTAATGACGCGCTCGCCTTCTTTTTTTCTCCAGGCCAGCAGCTTCCCATTTTCCTGCGCCATTTCCAGCGCAGGCATCACCACACTGATCGCCATAGTTTTTGTCAGGAGCCGGGGACGCGCCTTCAGTCCGTAGCCGCCACTCCTTCGACTTTCGCGTTGGCTGCCACCATCTCTTTCACCCGTCTGCTGGGCGGCGCCTCATTTTCGCGCGTTGTGGAGAGCGGCCCATTCACTGTGAAATAGTGCGCGCCGGCCACCATCAACTGATCTGCCGGAAAACGGGTGATCACTTCGTGCCCGGTCTCGGTCACCACAATTTCTTCTTCAATCCGCGCGGCGCTCCACCCGTCCGTCGAGGGCCAGAAGGTTTCCAGCGCAAACACCATCCCCGGCCTGATCTCGTGCGAATGCTCCAGCGAGACCATCCGGCTGATCACCGGCTTCTCCCAAATCGCCAGCCCGATCCCGTGACCGAATTGCAGCGCAAACGCCGCTTCTTCATCCGGAAATCCAAACTCCTCCGCCTTCGGCCACACCGCAGCAATCTCCGCCGTCATGCGCCCCGGCTGCACCAGCGAAATCGCCGCGTCCAAATATTCCCGGCATCGTTTGTAAGCGTCGATCATCGCGTGCGACGCATACCCGATCGTGAAGCACCGGTAGTAACAAGTCCGGTAGCCCATGTACGAATGCAAAATGTCGTAATAAACCGGATCGCCCGGCCGTAGCACCCGATCGGAAAACACGTGAGGGTGCGGATTGCAGCGCTCCCCCGAAATCGCATTCACCGCTTCCACGTATTCCGAGCCGAGGTCATACAGCACTTTGCTCGCCAGCCCCACTGCCTGGTTCTCGCTCATCCCTGGCTTCATCGCCCGGTACAATTCGTCGTACGCCGCGTCCACCATCATCGCGGAGTGATTCAGCAGCGAAATTTCATCCTGCGTCTTGATGACACGCGCGTCGGACATCAACTGCTGTCCATCAACGATCTTGATGCCTTCTTTTTGCAGCGCGAAAAGAATCGGCGGCTCGATCACGTCGATCCCCAGCGGCTCTTTGTGCAGTCCCCGCTTCTCGAGTTCTACTTTTATTTTGCGCGCCACGTTTTCCGCGCGCCCCATTTCCGGTGACATCGCCCCGCGCAGCAGCGGAATTCCCGGCCGCGATCGTTCTCCCAGCCACGGGCAATTTTGTTGATGATGCCTCGCCGCCGATCCGAAATCCCAAAGAATCGGTTCGTCATTTTGCGGCAGCAGCGAAAATCGGCTGATCTTGTCCTGCGCCCACGTCCCGATATGCGTCGCCGTCAAGTAGCGCACGTTGTTCATGTCAAAGCACAGCAGCGCCCCCATCTCCGATTTCGTCATCAGCGCTTTCGCCCGCGCCAGCCGTTCGCGGCGCAAGCGGTCAAAATCAATGCGGTTTTCCCAATCCACAGCCATCGGCCCGTAAGTTTTCAGTGCCATTTCTCACCTCTCATTCCGCGCAATTACGCCTTCCCGCAAAGCGCCCGCGCCGCCTCAAATACCATCTGCTCCGTCGGCACCGTCACATCTTCCAGCGGCGGCGAAAATGGAATCGGCACGTGCATTGCGCCCATCCGCTTCACCGGCGCTTCCAGGTTGTAGAACGCGCCTTCGGCGATGACTGAAGCGATCTCTCCGGTCACGCCGTAGCGCCCATATCCTTCGTCCACTACCATCGCTCGTGAAGTCTTCTTCGCCGACTCAATCAGCGTCTTCTCATCCAGCGGCCACGTCGTCCGCGGATCGATCACTTCCGCGCTCACGCCAATCTTTTCCAGTAACTCCGCCGCGCCTAGCGCCACTTGCACCATGCTGCTCGTTGCCACGATCGTGATGTCTTCGCCTTTCCTCTTCACGTCGGCCACACCCAGCGGAATCGTGTACTCCTCTTCCGGTACCGGCCCTTTCAGCTTGTACATCATCTTGTCTTCGAAAAAGACCACCGGGTTCTCGTCGCGAATCGCCGTCTTCAAAAGTCCCTTCGCATCATACGGCGTCGATGGCATCACCACTTTCAATCCCGGAACATGGCTCAGCCACGCGTGCAGCGACTGCGAGTGCTGCGCCGCCGAACGCCGCGTCGCTCCCAGCGTCGTCCGCAAGACCAGCGGCACTTTCCAAGTCCCTCCGGACATGTAGTGCACCTTCGCCGCCTGATTCACCATCTGGTCCATCGTCAGCGTCAGGAAGTCGCCGAACATAATGTCCACCACCGGCCGCAACCCCGTCATAGCCGCCCCGACTCCCATTCCCGTGAAACCCGCCTCCGAAATCGGCGTATCGATCACGCGTTCGGCGCCGAACTCCTCCACCAGGCCCGACAACACTTTAAACGGTGTCCCCGCTTCCGCGACGTCCTCGCCGAAAATGCACACGCGCGAATCGCGGCGCATCTCTTCCGCCAGCGCTTCGCGGACGGCTTGTGCAAACGTCAGTTCGCGTGTGGCCACTTCAGGCATAAACGTCCTGGTCCACCTGGTCTACAGCCGGATACGGCGCGGCAATCGCAAACTCCACCGCCGCTTTCATTTCCGCCCGCACTTCTTCCTGGACTTGCTTGAGCTTTCCCTCATCCAAAAACTTTTGCTCAATTAGCCATTGCGAAAAGTTCTTGATCGGGTCCCGCTTCGTCTTCCATTCGAGCTCTTCTTGTTTCGAACGGTAATATTCGCGGTTGATGTCCCCCACGTGGTGTCCCGTGTAGCGATACGTCTCGCAAACGAGAAACGCTGGCCCATCCCCCTTCCGCGCGCGGTCTACCAGTCGCTGCGCCGTCGCGTACACTGCTCGCACGTCTTGCCCATCCACGCTTTCTGCCTTCACTCCAAACGCAGTACCCCGCGCCAGGATGTCCCCCGCCGTCGTCTCCGAATAATGCGTGTATTCCGTATAAAGATTGTTCTCGCAGACGTAGATCACCGGCAATTTCCATAGCGCCGCCAGGTTCATCACTTCATAGAGAACTCCCTGCCCCAGCGCTCCTTCCCCAAAAAAGCACACCGCTACTTGTCCTGTGCCCAGCCGCTTCGACGAAAGTGCCGCTCCCGTCGCAATTCCCGCGCTTCCCCCAACGATCGCGTTCGCCCCGAGGTTGCCGGTCGCAGGATCGGCAATGTGCATCGATCCCCCTTTGCCACGGCAATAGCCCGCCTCTTTGCCCAGCAGCTCCGCGAACATCCGGTCCGGCGAAGCACCTTTCGCCACGCAATGGCCGTGACCCCGGTGCGTGCTCGTAATGTAGTCGTCCCTGCGAAGTGCCTCGCAAATCCCCACCGCCACCGCTTCTTCGCCAATGTAAAGGTGTGCGAGCCCCGGCATCAGCGCCCGCGTATAAAGTTCGTTCACCTGTTCTTCGAACTCCCGGATCATCACCATCCGCCGGTACATGCGCATCCACTGCTCGGTTTTCACTTCCACTTTGGTCTTGGATTGATCCGTTGCAATTGTCATGGCCTCACTCCGGACATCTGCGCCAAAACATGAAACACCACGGCAAAGTCCTTCTCCTCTAGCCCCATTCCGCGCGCCGCCGTCAGGAACTCATTCGTGACCGCCGTCGTCGGCATCGGCACGTCCAGTTGCCGCCCCAGCTCCAGTGCCAGGTTCATATCCTTCTGCATCATGTTGACGTTGAACCATGCTTCGTCCTGCTTCTTCAAAATGAACGGCCCGCGGTACTGCACCATCGGCGACGCAATCACACTGTGCGTCAGCACGTCCACTGCGATTTCTCGTGCAATCCCGCTCTTTTCCGCCAGGAGCACTCCCTCGCAGAACGCCAGCATCTGCACCGCGAGGCTCAGGTTCGTCCCGATCTTCATCACCAGCGCCAGGCCGTTATCCCC
>DATNLB010000706.1:0-2723 GCA_035603095.1 Candidatus Acidiferrales bacterium | reverse complement strand
CGGCTGTAAGCATGGCAAATGCGTAGACCGCCGAAGGCCCCCGGAAAAGCGCGTAAAGAATTCCGCCGAGAGAAGGGCCGATAATCGTCGCCGCCTGAAAGACAGTGGCGTTCCATGCCACAGCGTTGGAAAAATGTTCTTCGGGCACTAGCTGCGGCAGGATCGAGCGGCTGGCCGTGCCATTGAATGAGCGCACTCCGCCCAGCAAAATCAAGACCAAATAAATCGGAAGCACCGCGTGCGTGGTCCTCGCCGCTAGAAACAACAAAAGTCCCGAGCACACGGCATATCCCGCATAGCATGCGCCCAAAACCTTGCGGCGCTCGAACCGGTCAGAGGCATGGCCGGAGACCAGAAACAGCAAAATTCCTGGGAGAAACTGCGCCAGCCCGACCAAGCCAAGGTCCAGGGCGCGCTTAGTTATGTCATAAACCTGCCATCCCACCGCGACTGCCTGCATCTCGACGGCAGCCACGATCAGGAAACGCGCAATCTCGAACAGCACGAAGTCGGGATGCGTAAATGCTATGCGTCCAGCTCTGGCGTCGGCGGGCGGCGGCATTGAGCTCCAATGTGATCTTCTAATGTGCCACAGAACCAGAAGGTATGTATTGCCCGACAAAGTACATTGAGATTTATCCGCCTAGCGGCGTAAAACTCCGCCCTTCAGAGTGGAGATATAAGCCCTATATAGTTGTCCTCTTGGTACGCTACCGGCTAGACAACTTCCCGGCAGATTTGCGATTCGTAATTTAACTGGACCTGAAGCCTAAGCACACAAAGGGCTGCTGTGATGGGGTTAGTCCCCGTCTAAAAACCAGACGCGTGGGGTCGGTGCGACCCTTCAGGCGCTAACGTAAGGGTTGTAATCCTAAGAGCTTGTGACTTTTTTCGTGCGTTTGTTTGTCGAGCAGGGCTATAAGGGAGCATGAGTCAGGATACCGAAGTGAACCGGGAGGGGGCAGAAGTCCAGCCCGGGGTGCGGTTGCGGGTGCCGGAGCGGCGGCAGATGGCGATGGTGGTGCAGTGTCCGGACGATCTGGTGCCGGCGCAGCATGCGGTGCGCATGGTGATGGCGCTGGTGGAGACGCTGGATCTGTCGCGTTTTTCCGAGCCCATCAAGGCGGGGGAGGGAGTGGCGGGTCGCGACGCGACCGATCCGCGGTTGCTGGTGGGGTTGTGGTTGTACGCGTGTATTCGCGGGATCGGATCGGCGCGGGAGTTGGCGCGGCGGTGTGAGGAGAGCGCGGCATTCCGCTGGCTGTGCGGCGGGGTGACGGTGAATCACCGGTTGCTGTCGGATTTTCGCGGCGATCACGCTGCGGCTCTGGATGAGTTATTTACGCAGGTGATCGCGTCGTTGGTGGACAAGGAACTGGTGTCGGTCAGTCGAGTAAGTCAGGACGGGGTACGGGTGCGAGTGAGCGCGGGGGCGAGCAGTTTTCGGCGGGAAGAGCGCTTGCAAAAGTTGTTGGCAGAGTCGAAGCAGCACGTCGAGGAACTGGGGCAGCAACTGGAGAGTCCGGAATCATCGGCGGCGCTATCGGCGCGTCAAAGGGCGGCGCGCCAGCGTGCGGCCAAGGAGAAGCAGCAACGACTGGAGCAGGCGATCGCGCAGTTGCCGGAACTGAAACAGAAGCAGGCGGAAGCGGCGCAGAAGGCGGGCCGTGGAAAGCGCGGGCAAAAGATCCGGGACAAAGAGCCGCGGGTGAGCTCCAGCGATGCGGAAGCGCGGGTGCTGAAGATGCCCAACGGGGGATTCAATCCGGCTTGGAACGTACAGTTGGCGACCGACACCAAGAGCCGGGCCATCGTGGGCGTCGAGGTCAACCACGAAGGGTCGGACTCGGCGGGGTTGAGCCAGCCGATGCGCGAGCAGGTGGAACAGCGCAGCGGATGCGCGGTGAAGCAACACCTGCTCGATGGCGGCTATCTGCGAATCCAAGATATCGAGTACGCGCACGAGCGGGGCGTGGAACTGTTCGTGCCGCCCAAACCGGCAAGAACTTTGCTGCGCCAAGGCCGCGAGCTGGAGCCGAAGCCCGGCGACAGCGAAGCGGTTCTAGCCTGGAAGCGGCGCATGGCGAGCGCCGAGGGCAAAGAAATTTACCGGCAACGAGCGGCCACCAGCGAAACCGTGAATGCCGACCTGCGCAGTTATCGCGGGCTCACGCAGTTCACGGTGCGCGGATTGGCCAAGGCGAAATGCGTGGCGCTGTGGTGCGCGCTAGCGTACAACGTGATGCACTTCGGCGCGGCACTACTGACATAAGCGCGCGGCGGTAGCACGCGACCAAGGAGTCGGGTTCTTGGTGCCCTCGCCATGATCCCCGCCGCCAACGATCGATGTGCGCGCCGCGACCCGTCGGCCCAAGAAACCCGGCCCTCGGCCCGTTGGAAAACGAAAACTGAATTTAGTCACAGCCTCTCAGGATGACAGATCGTATTTGAAATGTTGTGCTAATCTGCCAGCTATGGCGGACGTTATTTCTTCCCTATCCATTCCGAAAAAACATTTTCTCAGCGACAAGGTTTCGCACTTTACCGAATCGGTGATCCGGGAGATGACCCGGCAGGCGATGCTGTATGGCGCGGTGAATCTCGCGCAGGGATTTCCGGATTTTGCGGCTCCGGCGGAGATCAAGCAGGCAGCGCGCGTTGCCATCGATGGCGACGTGAATCAGTACGCAATCACGTGGGGCGCGAAGAATTTGCGGAATGCG
>DATNLB010000453.1:0-6192 GCA_035603095.1 Candidatus Acidiferrales bacterium | reverse complement strand
TGGAGACGTTGACCTGCGCTTCGAGGACATTGAGTTGAGGATCCTGAAAAATTTCCCACCAGTTACCATCGAGATTCTGGTCATTCGGCTGGGCAGGTTTCCAATCGCCCACCTCTTTATAGGCTGGAGGGACCTCTGCTGTTGGGCGCCGATATTTCGGTCCAACCGTGCATCCGCTCACCTGGAACGCGGCTATTGCGAGCACAACCATCCAGCGACATGTTTGGCGCCGGTGCGCAACCCAGATCAACTTTCGAGCGCCTTTCACTTGGTATCCCCGGGCAATGTTGCCTGAACGATTTGGACTTGCTGCCCGGTAATGAGGGAGTCGGGTGGGTTGACGATGACCTGGTCGTCCGGCTTGAGGCCGGCGACGATCTCGATTTGATTGCCGAAATCGTGCCCAGGGGTCACGGCAGTAAGCGCAACTTTGCCATCCTTCACGATGCCCACTCGTAAACCCTCCGAGCGGAATAGCAAAGTATTGACGGGGAGCAGGAAGGTGGAGGCCTGGGTCGGGACAGCCAAGTGGACCTCCGCATAAGAGCCAGTGAGCAGCGTGCCCGAAGGATTGTCCACATCGATTTCAATCAGCAACGTGCGGGTAGTGACGGTGATGGCATCGGCAGTGCGGACCAGTTTTCCGCGAAACTTGCGGCCTGGAAACTCAGTCAGACTGAGATCCGCGGTCATGCCGACTTTGACCCCTTGCGAGTATTCCTCCGGGACGTTTACGTAAACACGCAGCTTTCCAGGTTGAGCGATGTGAAAGAGATCGGTTTTCACTCCGCCACCGCTGCCAGAATTGATCAGATCGCCGATATCAGTATTTCGCGCAGTGACAATGCCATCGAACGGGGCGTAGATCTTTTCAAAAGATACCAGTGCCGTATACTGCTCCACGGCCGCCTGGTCTGCTTCGACGATCGCCTTATTCGCATTGTAAGTACCGACGGCATTATCGACGTCTTGTTGGGAGACGGCGTTGCTTTTCAAGAGTCCCTGATATCGGGATTTGGTGATAGCAGCGAGCTCTAAATTTGCCTGCGCGGTTAGCAGGTTGCTGCGGGCTTGCTGGAGTTGCTGGTCGACTTCCGGAGTTTCGATAACGGCAAGCAGTTGGCCTTGTTTGACGCGTCCTCCAATGTCGACGTACCACTTCCTCAAATACCCGTTGGTGCGGGCATAAATCGGCGAGGTGATGAATGGTTGTACATTTCCAGGAAGGATGATCTCCTGGGCAGGTGCAGTTTGTTTTGGTGAAACAACTGATACCGCGGTGAGGGCGACTTGCGCAGTTTCCGCCTTCAGCGTTGTCCGTGCTCTTACACGGGACAAGATGCCCGAGACCAGCAGGGCCGCGACAGCGATTAGCGCAATTGCCACGCCCAACCATCGTCTGTGCGGGCGCTTTCCTCTTCCCGCATCATTCGAGGGGGGCGTTTGCCCGCCGATTTGTTTTCTCTCTTCAGTTTGTTGCGACATAGTGACTCCACACAGATTTTTGCTTAGTGCTGGTATTCCGTTTGCGCTGGATGCCGGCGCGAACCCTGCAAAACGCTGAAAAATGCTGGGACAAAGAACAGCGTCGAAACCGTAGCGAATATCAAGCCGCCGATGACCGCCCGGCCGAGGGGAGCATTTTGTTCACCGCCGTCCCCTAGTCCGAGCGCCATGGGCACCATGCCGATGATCATGGCCAGAGCGGTCATCAGCACAGGTCGAAAGCGCGTGAAACCTGCCTCCAATGCGGCGCTGATGGAATCGCTTCCTTCTTGCATTTTTTCCGTGGCAAAGCTCACGACCAGGATGCTGTTTGAAGTTGCGACTCCCATGCACATGATGGCCCCCATGAGTGCGGGAACGCTGAGAGTCGTGTGGGTTATGAACAAAAACCAAGCAATGCCGGCGAGTGCCGCGGGCAGCGCGGAAATCATGATGAAAGGATCGAGCCAAGACTGAAAGTTCACCACGATTAGCAGGTATACGAGGACGATGGAGAACGCCAGCCCGCTGAGAAGACCGACGTAAGAGGCTTGCATCGTCTGAACCTGTCCACGGACAACGACTCGAGAGCCACGCGGTAATTGCTGGCGAGTATCGTCAATGATTTTGTAGATGTCGCCAGCCACGCCGCCCAGATCGCGTCCCGTGGCAGCCCCAAAGATGTCAATGACGGGCGCTACGTTGTAATGAGAAACCACTGCCATTCCGGCCCCTCGTTGCGTTGATACTAGACTGGCCATGAGTGACGGAGGAGCCGTTGGGTCCGTGCCGGTGACTGGAATGTTCTCTACATCCTGCAGGGTGTCCGTACGATATTGCGGCGTTTGCGTGGCAATGAAGTAGCTGACGCGATTCTTGGGGTCAACCCAGAATGTTGGGGAGGTTTGGAAGCTGCCACTCAAGGACACCAGCAAATTTTGCGCAATATCGTGGGCTGTGAAACCAAGTTGCTCTGCTTTCGTACGCTCGACCCGCAGGCGCAGATAGGGCTGATCGAAGGGCTGCTGGATTCGCAAATCTGCGGTTCCCGTAATGTATTTCAACCTGCTGAGCAGCGCATCGGCATAGCGCTGGTTTCCTTCCAGGTCGTTTCCCACGACTTGGACATCGATCGGAGCCGGCAAGCCAAAGTTCAGGATTTGGCTGACCATGTCGGCCGGCAAGAATGCGAAGCTCACGCCCGAAAACCGTTTTGGGAGTGTCAGACGAAGCTGGTGTATGTAGTCATCCGTCGGATGGTGCTTGGCGGAAAGAGTCACAAGGATGTCGGCATCCGATGAGCCGACGGGAGCCGAATTGCTGTAAGACAGATTGATGCCGCTATAGGGCAGACCTATGTTGTCGATGACATTGTGAACTTCGCTTACCGGAATCTGCTGTCGAATCGACTGCTCGACTTGGTCGCAAAGGTTGGCGGTTTCTTCGATGCGCATTCCGGTGGGCGCTCGCATATGAAGCTTGAAAGAGCCGCTGTCAACGCTTGGAAAAAAGTCCCGGCCTAACCAAGGAATCAGAATCGCGAGAGAGCCAAGGCAGCTCGCGAAGAACACAAGCAAAAAGGCACGCCGATGGTGAAGACAAGTCTCCAGCAGGCCGCGATAGCTGTGACGGAATCTCTCGAAGGACTCTTCAAAACGCTTCTGAAGCCGAACGAGCGGATTGCGGCTGGGTGCATCTCCTTCCTTCTTATCTCCTCGCAAGAGGTACTTGGCCATGGTCGGGACGATGGTCCGGGAAAGCAGGTAAGAGGCCAACATAGCGAAAACCACAGCTTCGGCGAGCGGCACAAAGAGATACCGCGCGACGCCGGACAGCAAGAACATCGGAGCAAACACAATGCAGATCGACAGTGTCGACACGAAAGCTGGCGTCGCTATTTGCGACGCGCTATCCAGGACAATCGTGTCCATGTCCTTGTCCGGCTCTGCCTCCCTGTTGCGATTTATGTTCTCGACCTCAACAGTCGCGTCGTCCACCAGGATGCCGACCGCCAAAGCGAGTCCGCCGAGCGTCATAATATTGATCGTTTCACCGAGCGCGCTAAGCACAATGATAGAGGTCAGGATTGCCAGGGGGATGGAGGTCGCGATGATAACGGTGCTTCGCCAACTGCCCAGAAAAGTGAGAATCATGAAAGCGGTCAGGCACGCGGCAATCAGCGTTTCGCGGACTACTCCACTGATCGCGCCACGAACAAAAATCGACTGGTCCGCAAGCGGTGCTATATCCAGCTGCGTTGGAACCGTGGTCTTAATTTGAGGCAGAAGCGCCTTGATGCCGGCGATTACGTCCAGGGTTGACGCGTTACCCGCCTTTTGGATAGTCAGCAAAACGGAGCGCTGTCCGTTGACACGTACAATATTCGTCTGCGGGGGGAAGCCGTCGCGCACCCAGGCGACATCTTTGATATAGATGGTAGTACCGCCAATCGTCTTGATCGGTATTCGGTTCAGGTCGGTAATCGTCTGCGGTGCCGCGTTGGGAATGGAAACATCGTATTCCCTGGAGCCGATCTTGGACGTTCCTGTGGGCAGGATTAGATTTTGCACGCTGATCGCGTTAACTACATCCAGCGCAGACAGACCCTTCGACTGCAACGCGGTGGTATTCAGATCCACCTGCACTTGGCGCTGTTTACCGCCATAGGGATAGGGCACAGATGCGCCAGGCACGGTGATGAGCTGCGTCCGAATAAAATTCAGGCCATAGTCGTTTAGCTCTTGCTCTGACAGGTTTTGCCCCGAGAGAGCCAATTGGAGAACCGGCACACTCGATGCGCTGTAAGCAAGAATGAGAGGTGGCGTGGACCCCGCAGGCAACTGCTTGAGTTGGGTCTGAGAAACCGCCGTAATCTGTGCAATGCCCTGTTGAATGCTCGCGGTCGGCTGCAGAAACACTTTGACAACAGCAATTCCGTAGAGGGATTGCGATTCGACGTGCTCGATATTATCAACAGTGGTGGTTAGCGCCCGTTCCGTGATGCTAACGATGCGGTCGGCCATGTCCTCAGGTACGAGGCCGTTATAGGTCCAGATGATGCTGACAACGGGAATGTTGATGTTCGGAAAAATATCCGTTGGCGTGCGGAAAATCGCAAGCGCCCCCATAATCACGATGAGTATGGACATCACCACGAATGTGTACGGCCGTTTCAGTGCTAGTCTGACAATCCACATGATTCACCCCTCCGGCTTGGCCGGATTCCAACAATCAAATTGACCTCAGGTCCTGTGTTTCGGGGTCCGGTCATCCAGGGTCGAGACTAATTGCTGGGCCGCTGGGGGCACAGCCACTGTTCCGGACAGAACAATGTCCCTCGCAGGAATTTTCTTGCCGTACACGCGGCGGTTGTCGCCATTGTCCGGACGAATTGTGGAGCCTTCAAGGGAAACTCCGGCAAACAGGCCACGCGCCCTTGAGTAGCTCAAGATTTCGGAACGCAGGGTCGCGTCCGTATCAGCTGACGCATCGCGGCCGACCGGGCCCGCGGCCACGGAAGCGTCGCCTCCCAGCTTGACCTTGCTGGCGAGAATGCCCCGCGCGCCGCGTTCATTCATCACGAGCAACACAAAATCCGTAGCTTGTCCACCGATCTGAAAGCCAAAGCTGCCGCCCTCGAGGGCCATCATCGTGGGAGCGCCCCAAGGTCCCCTGAAGTCTTCCCCCTTGCGGCACGACATTGCGCCCCGTCCGTAGCTTCCGCCAACGATGAACGCGGCCTTTAGGACGGAGGGAAAGACAACGACGCAATCCGCCTTGTCGAGTAAGTCCTGCGGAATGTTGTCTGGGACGCTGAGAATCTCATTCAAGACCGTGCCACAATTTCTCAATCGGTCGTCATCTTTGTTTTGGTCTGATGCACTCGCCACCTCAGCTACGAGTGGTAGAACAGCCAATAGCATGCCGCCCAGACAGGGCCACAACTTTCTCATGTGATTTCTCCTCATTAGTTTTTAAGTTCTTACTCGCCCCTGACTCTAGACAATGCAGTCCGGATGCCACCGTGAAGCGCGATTGAAATATTCTGGAAACGATTGAAAACAGGACGCTTAAGCCAGGCGGAAGGAAAACCAAGTGTGCGGGGCCGACGTGCGGAGAGCCCAGCAACTGACTGCCTGTCAGCACACTGACAGGGAGTCTTTTAGGATTGCGATCGACTCTCCGGGAGAGCGAGGAGCAGGGTAAGCGGGAGTACGCCCTTCTAGGTCCCGCGGGATTTGAAGTGTTCCTCTCGTGGAGTGAGCTACGAACTCGGAGCTGCAGAGCCGTCGAAATCGCATTTGACCACGAGAATGGTGACATCATCATTGAAGCCAGCCTCGTTGCAGAACTCTGCCGCACTGTTGAAGATGTCGCCCATGAGACCTTCTGCGGAGAGTGAAGAACCGCGTCGTACTACGGCGGAAAGGCGCTCCATGCCGAATTCTTCGCCCAACTGGTTCTCCGCCTCTGTTACACCATCCGTATAGAAAACCAGCACGTCGCCGGCAATCAGGTCTGCCGAGGTCAGTTCGCAGATTTCTTCTGGAGATATTCCGATCGGCAGGCAAGTCGAATTCATGCGCGTGAGGGTGTCCGTCTTTGCCCGATACAGAAGTGCGGGATTGTGACCGCAGTTGACGTAGTGGAGGGTCCGTGCGCGTGCATCGATTTCGGCGAGCAGCAACGTAACGTAGCGTTCGCCAT
>DATNLB010000671.1:0-2715 GCA_035603095.1 Candidatus Acidiferrales bacterium | reverse complement strand
AGGGCCGCATCGATATTTGCACTCGGCGCGATGGCAATCACCTCGTTGTCGAAATCGCAGACAACGGCCGCGGCATTCCACTGGAAGTTCAGCCACGCATTTTCGAGGCGTTTTTCACTGCCAAGGGCGGCGACGGCACGGGTCTGGGGCTTGTGATCAGCTACCGTATCGTGGTGGATCGTCACCACGGCCAAATCACCTTCCAATCGAGACCAGGCGAGACGCGCTTTGAAGTGCGGTTACCTATTGATACTCCAGCAGCGGGCTAGAAAGGCTCCGGTCTTTGCCCTGCGTGCACGCCATGACTGCAAAGAGCGGAGCCTTTGCTTACGCCTACCTTCGGGAACTTTCCCTATTGCGGGACGGCGATCCGTAGGTTAGGAAAGAGTTTTTTCAGGGGCATGAATGAGACGATAGCAATGAATTGGTGGAAAGAAGTCCGCGAAAGGCTCGAGCACACCGCTCGGAATTTCCCGGGCGGCTTTGAGCAGCAGACCGTTTTCAACCTTCTGGCTGACCTGGATGCGCTGCAGCTGGTCTGTGAGCCTTACTCTGACCTCGAGCCTCGGCTTGCGGTATATCAGACACTCCGTAAGCTTTTTATTAGTTAACTCGAAGCCGGTCTGCGGAGCGACCGGAGCGATACGGAAGTGGGAGGTACTCGACAGAGGGCTGCCGTCGCGTGGGCTGCGGGTACAGTTGCATCAAGTGCAACATATTTTCCGGGATCTTATCATTTACGCGTAGTCCAAGCGCGACTGCCCGCTCGTAGGTAATTGGGTAATCGTGCGTCCATGTGCCACTGGTCATTAGCTTGGCCAGCTCCTGGGCCTTCTCGGCAGGGTATTTGTCAGCCAACAACTCGCCCACCTCTTGTGCCATCTGAGCCAAGGCTTTTCCGGCCTGATCGGCCAGAATCAACGTCTGGTCGTCTACCTCAGCGATCGGTTTCTGATGTATCACCTTCAGAATCGAAGCGGCCGGCTGCTGCCCGAGCTGCGGGTCGACCGGCCCCAGCACCGCATCCCCGGACATGACTATCTCCTTGGCCGCGAGCGCGATCAATGTGCCGCCCGACATGGCATAGTGAGGCACAAACACGGTAACCTTGCCCTTGCGCTTGAGGACTGCTCGCGCAATTTGAGTGGCGGCCAGCACCAAACCACCCGGCGTGTGCAACACCAGATCCAGCGGTATTTCGGGGTCGGTCAGATGAATGGCGCGAATGACTTCCTCGCTGTCGTCCACGTCGATATAGCGGAATATCGGAAAGCCCAGTAGACTCATTGTCTCCTGCCGGTGCACGAGCAAAATAACGCGCGACTTCCGCTCACGCTCAATACGGCCGATCAATCGCTTACGCGAGGCTTCGAGCAACCGTTGCGTGATAACCGGCTGAAGTGCCGTCAGCATGAAAAATAACCAGAAAATCTGCATGGGATCCATTGTCATTCTCCTTCTCTACCAACGTCTCGGGTGCCACGTCCACTCTATGCCGTACTCGTCGGGTTGCATCCGCAGAGCACGGCGGCGCCGCCGCACAAACAACGGGCACAGCAGCAGTCCCGACGTAAACCCCCCAACGTGCGCCCACCATGCGATACCGCCGACGTGCGCAGGACTGGCCAACGCCAATGTCCCGCTGAACAACTGAATGACAAACCACGCCCCGAGATATAACACAGCGGGAAGCTGAAAGAAAAACGGCAGAAACAAGACGGGAAACAACACCACCAGGCGTGCCGTCGGAAACAACAGTAGGTACGCACCCAGTACACCCGCGATCGCGCCCGATGCGCCCACCGTTGGGACCGCCGATTCCGGCTGTGTTATCATTTCCGTCACCGCCGCCACCAAACCGCACGTCAGATAAAAAAACAAAAATCGCAGCGGCCCCATGCGATCCTCAACGTTGTCGCCGAAAATCCAGAGTGTCCACATATTGCCGATAATGTGCAACCACCCGCCGTGCAGAAATTGGTGCGTTAAAAGCGGCCAGTAATCATTCACGGGAAATCCCACCCGTGCCGCCCAGTTGGGGTGTGCAAAACGGGCAGGCACGATACCGAACAGGTAAAAGACCTGCTCCAGCGTCTCCTGTGGCAGTGCCAGTTCGAAGAAAAACACGACGACGTTGATCAGAATCAGCGTGCGCGTGACTACCGGCACTGACCGGCTTGGAACCGAATCCATTATGGGAAACACATCCGAGCCCTATTACTACGGATTCACAAGGATGTGGTTTTCGACCATCGTGGTTCCAGGCGCGGACCATGCCGCGCGTTCCGCTTCATCTCTCTCGGCCCATGAGCTCACGCTGCCATACAACTTCACCGTGCTGCCCTCAATCTCGACAGTGATACGGCGTGCATCAAGCTCGGCGCTCCGCCGCAGCGCCTCCTCGATCTTGCTCTTTACCTCTGCCGCAGAAGCTTTCGGCGTGACCTGAATTTTGTTGGTGACGCCGGAGACTCCTTTAAGTTTTTTCATCGCTGACTGGGCAAGGCTCTTCTGATACTCCCAATCAACAGTGCCTTCGAGCCTTACCCAGCCGTCCTTTACCGTTACCTTAATCCTGTCGGCGGGAATGCTGACGTGGCTCTCAAGCTCATGAACGGCATCCCTGGCAATCTCCGGATCAGTTCGCTGCCAGAACAGTTTGACTTCAATATCATTGGCTATCCCTCTTACCCCGTAGACACGCTTAACTGCCTT
>DATNLB010000694.1:0-5163 GCA_035603095.1 Candidatus Acidiferrales bacterium | reverse complement strand
GAGCGGGCCGGTATTCCTGGATAATCGCGATTTTCGCGAGTTTGCTTTCCGTACCTGGAAAGTCCGTCTACACGAAATGGAAGGCACCGCGATAGCGCAAGTCGGATATGTCGATCGTATTCCGGTCTTGATCGTTCGCGGAATCAGCGACTTGGCGGGCGGGCAGCACGGTCAAAACTCGGAAGAAACTAATACTCGGCTCGCTTCGAGAAATGCGGCGCTGGTAGCGGCCGCGACATTGAACAAACTGATCGGCCAATAGGTTATGATGAAAGAACTGGTTTTTGGTAACACCCCGACTTCGATGGGTGCTCGGCATGCCTTGATTGCCCCGGACGGTCACGTTTCGAGCCTGCTGCCCGGCATCCTGTAACGGCAAGCGGAGGGACGCTCTCATTCGTAGTAAATCCATAACTGCGTGCGGCGAGACCATCCGGTCAACGCCACCAGTCGAAATCTCAACAAAAGAAAATAAGTATGAAAAAAACAACCCGAACTGAAACGCCGGACGGTGCCGGCAAAATCTTCATTGAACCCCGATGCCCTCGATCTGCTTCTTGGGCAAGCTAATCTAAGGAAACGGATGAATAGATTGAAGCGCGACGATGTTACCCTCGCTTTTCAAGAAGTTGGCTCAGGAGCGTTACCGGTCCTTTTAGTGCACGGATGGGCCTGTGATCACAGTTTCCTTGCGCCCCAGCTTGCGTTCTTTGGCCGTGCGCATCGTTCGGTGGCGGTCGACCTGCGAGGTCACGGTATGAGTGATGCACCTGAACAGAACTACACCATGGCCGGCTTTGCTGATGATCTCGCCTGGCTCTGTGCTCAGATCAATCTCGAGCGACCGGTGGTCATTGGGCACAGTATGGGTGGCAACGTTGCGCTGGAGCTTGCGGCACGTTACCCCGAGCTACCCACTGCAATTGCGCTGATTGATTCGGTTATCCTGCCGTCTCGAGCCTTTATAGAAGCGCTCCAGCCATTGGCGAAAGCATTGAAAGGACTGCACTATTTAAGCGCCCTGGAACAAGCTTCTTCGTTGCTGCTCTTGCCAACCGACAGCGCTGAACGCAAATCGCAACTGCTCGCCAGCGCAGCGAAAACCCCGCAACATGTCATTGCCTCGGCCTTTTCAAACCATGTGACGGAATATGATGCAACTGCAGCAATCAAGGCGTGCTGTGTGCCGATTGCTTATATCGGGGCAGCTGCTCCAATAGGCGACGTGAATCGTTTTCGAAAGATATGTCCGAACCTGATTACCGGCCAGACAATCGGTTCCGGACATCTTTCGCCACTCGAGGTGCCGGACCAGATTAATCCAATGCTCGAGCGATTTGTGGAGGTGTATGCGGCGAAGGGGGAAAACAGACCGTCCGCATCACCCAAGGACGTGATCGAAGTCGATGTCGGTAGGGGCGAAAACCTCGGCGTAAGAAGCTAGCCACTCAGACTGATTCTCGACGCCGGGTTTGAGCCGTTGTGGAACTCGACCTGTTACTGGAAGAGACCGGAAGGTCCGCGGAATCTTTTGTTGGAACTGCGCTCTCCGAGAACCTCGATGGTTGAAGCAGCTATTTCGCAAGGCGGTGGGATTTGATGCGACCGAAGCGGATTCACCCGAAGAAAACCATGCGCTAGACCGGACTGGCCACGAAGGACATTCACCGGATGCAATTTTGGGCAGGACAGTGGAGCAGACGATCGATCCGAGTTTGCTAAAGGCTCTAACACCATCTTTCTCCTTCCAGCCGCTGGTGGAGAACGCGGTCCAACACGGGCTTCGATCCGAGCGCTTCGGAGTCGGGTTAGTATCGCCGGGAGCTGTTACCTCGAACCTCCGCGATCTGGCGCCGCATTAAGAACCTGTTCTCATGTGGAACCGAATCCGAGCTGTTATTATCGAAGACGAGCCCTTGCCCGCCCAGTACCTGGCGGCACTGTTGAACGACACCTACCAAGTAGAGGTTGTCGGTTCGGCCACAACGAGCGACGACGGCCTGCGTCTTTGCGCCGAGTTGCGGCCAGACGCCGTCTTTGTCGACATCAATTTGCCGGACAAAGATGGCGTTTCGCTGGCGACGCAACTGGCCATGCTTCCGCAGCCGCCGCGTCTGGTCTTTACTACGGGAGACGCGAACCGCGCGACCGACGCCTTCCGGTTGGGGGCGGTGGATTATCTTTTGAAGCCGTTGGATCCGGAGCAAGTCACGGATGCGGTCAAACGGTTGCTGCGACATCTGCGGCCCTTTAAGCTCGGCTCTTTCGCGAGTTCCGGTGATCACGCCAACGAAGGCTCACCGAACAAAACGCGTTTTACTGGCACTGCCAATGAGCTGCTGCCGGTCAGGGATGTGGACGCCGACCAGATCCGGCTACTCACCCGCCGCGAGGTTGCAGCGGTGCTGCGACGGGAACGCCGCACTTGCGTCCATACCGTGCGGGAAGAGTTTGCCACTTATTATGCGTTGGCTGATCTCACGCGATGGCTAGGCGGCGATCCTTTTATCCAGATCGGCAGGCATGCCACTGTGAATCTGCATGCAATCGAACACATAATCCATTACGGTGACCGCCTTTACCGCGTGCGGCTCCGCGACCGGGTGGGAACCGAAATCAAGGTCTCGCGCACAGGGGCTGCCCAGCTCGCTGCGGTGTTCAAGACGCAACGCTGAAACGGGGCTACGAATCGACAAAAATATGGGTAATAACTACTTTATAGGGAAGTAGCGGGCTTTCCAGCATAGATACAAATGGACCCCAGGGGAAACGTCATCCTGGGGCAACATTACTGTTAGTCCGCGTAGCTAGCTTCAGAGGACAGCTCATGAAAAACACTCGATGCAATCAGAATGAAATTCGTCATATGTTAACAACGGAAACAGCAATCGTTACGGGCGCGTCACAAGGAATCGGAGCGAGCCTCGTGACTCGTTTTTTGGAAAAGGGTTTTAACGTGGTCGGGAATTCACGTGCCATCAGCGATTCAACACACTTAACTCCATCACCGCAGCTGGCTCTGGTGGAGGGCGATATCGCTGATTCCGCTACGGCCCAAAAGATCACTGACACTGCTATCGCGCGGTTTGGCCGCATTGACATCCTGGTCAACAATGCTGGCTTGTTGGTGTCTAAGCCTTTTATTGATTACACTCCTGATGATTTCGAAGCGCTGGTATCGACGATTTTAGCGGGCTTCTTTTATATTAGTCAAAGCGCTGCTAGGCAGATGCTTCGCCAGCAGTCTGGACATATCGTTAATATTTCGACCTCTGTGGTCGATCAGCCGATCGCCGGCGTTCCGTGTGCATTACAGGTGTTGACCAAAGGTGGGTTGCACGCCGTTACCCGCGCACTCGCAATTGAATATGCCGGACAGGGCATACGCATCAACACCGTCGCTCTCGGAGCCATAAAAACGCCGATGCACAAAATCGAAGCCCATGACTTTTTGAAGAGTCTTCAACCCATCGGCAGAATGGGCAATATCGGTGAGGTCGTTGATGCGGTGATGTACCTGAACGATGCAAAGTTCGTCACCGGTGAAGTGCTTCACGTTGACGGCGGCGCGCATGCCGGAAAATGGTAATTAGAAAAATGCACCTATAAGCGCGCAACGGTTTACTCTGAGTCTCTCATCTAAAAGCGCATAAGAACCATCCGGATGGCGATCAATGATGCGTAAGAACCTGAACTGATTTAAAGAAAACATGGACGAGCTAAATTTGCTAGATTCGCAGAGTCCGAGAGGTCGAGCCATGGCGTTTTGTCAGCAGTATGGTCTGCGAATACCAATTCTTCAGGCGCCAATGGCCGGCTCCTGCCCGGTTAGCTTAGCCGTTGCCGTCGCGGACGCGGGTGGTATGGGCGCTATGGGTGCTCTTATGTCGAGCCCGGATGCGATCGCCAACTGGGCGTCCGAATTTCGGTCGCGGAGCCCGGGACCTTTTCAACTGAATCTTTGGATTCCGGACCTAGCGCCCACACGTGATTTCACCGCCGAGCAGCGGGTGCGAGAGTTCCTTTCAAGCTGGGGGCCCACAGTTCCAGCCGAGGTCAGCGGAATCCGGTTGCCGGATTTTGAGAAGCAGTGCGACACTTTGATCACCATCAGACCCACCGTTGTTTCTTCGATCATGGGTCTGTATCCCTCGCCATTTGTCGCAAAGTTGAAGGATCATGGAATCGCATGGTTTGCCTGTGCAACGACTTTGGCTGAGGCACAAGAGGCGGAGCGGGTCGGGGCCGACGCAATCGTAGCCCAGGGATACGAAGCTGGCGGCCATCGCGGCTCTTTTGATCAAGCGGTTGCGGAGCGCCAATGTGTTGGCCTTTTTGCATTGCTGCCACGGTTAGCGGATAAACTCTCCGTTCCGATTATCGCTGCGGGTGGCATTGCCGAAGGGCGAGGGATCGCCGCCGCGTTAACTTTGGGCGCGAGCGCGGTCCAGATCGGCACCGCTTTCCTCCGCTGTCCGGAAGCGGGCACGAACGCAGTGTGGGCGGATGCCTTGGCCGATTTAGAGCCAGAAGCAACCACCATGACGCGCGCGTTCACCGGCCGGCTTGGCCGTTCAATCGAGACCGAATACGTTCGTGCCGCCAATTCGCCTGATGCACCGAAACCGGCTCCCTTTCCGGTTCAGTTCGAGCTAACTGCGGCCATGCGCCAGACCGGATTAGACGCGAAGGACATTCACCGGATGCAACTTTGGGCGGGACAAAGCGCAGCATTCGCGCGCCGCGAATCTGCGGTGGACTTCGTGCGACGCACCTGGATTCAAGCCCAAGAGCTTCTACCCTAATGCAAACTTTCCGTCCGAGGATTACTCTCGACGGAGAAATGCCGTCGCCTATGAACCATCTTCAATGCCGGCCATGGAATCAAGCCAACCGGGCCGTTGCCTATGAGAATCCAAAAGCCGTCCACGATAGCCATCTCAGCTAGCTATGTCAATTCAGCCCGTCTCCTCCCCTCGCTCCTCGTATCGCTCAATTCTAAAGAGAGTGACTGCCTGAGGTGCACGACAATAACTCACATCTACGATCCGCTCGACGCGCTTGTAAACGCTCACAGGCCACGGCGAGTTCGTATCATCCGGCCGGCGATCTCGAACCCTAGTGCATCGTTTCATTGATTTCCAAAGCGCTTATTTGGTAAGT
>DATNLB010000661.1:0-14453 GCA_035603095.1 Candidatus Acidiferrales bacterium | reverse complement strand
TCAGTGGAAGAGCGAGGGTCTCATAATCCCTAGGCCGTGGGTTCGATTCCCCCCGCCGGCACCAATCTTTGCGTCCTCCATCGATCCCGATCCGACGTCGTTATCCAGCGCTTGAGCCACTGATTTCATTGAACGACTATGCTGTTGCCCCCACGACCGCCCCTAGGACGAAGAACGCCCGGTCAAGCGATTATCCAGGCCGGTGACAGTGAGTGAGCCATTCGGGGGCAGGAACCATGCAAGCGTCACCGCGCGTCAACCCGCACGGATCCGCAAGTTGTTCGATCCGCCTTACATCTGGCGGCAGGCCAGATGGGCTCAGAGATAGTATGCTCGCCTCGCATCCCGCGGATGAAATATTCGAAAAGATGCGGAGAGGGCGCCCTGGGAAGGAGTTCACACGAATCTATCGGTTGGAGTGGAGGAGCAGAAGCATGAATGATCAGGCGAAAGCGCCCAGCATTCTGCATGAATCTTCTGTCATCGTATTTGTCAATTCGGCAGCCGGCGGAGGCCGGGCACGCTCTTTTCTGGGACGGGTCCAGAAACTATTCGATTCGTTCCACGTTCATGTGCAATTTGCTATGCCGAAGAGTGCCGCGGAACTCGAGTCGTCCGTGCAAAATGTCATTTCGCAAGGACAGCGCGTGCTTTTTGCGATGGGTGGGGACGGGACGTTTCAGGCGCTGGCGAATGCGGCATTCGGGGCCGAGGCGCTCTTGGGTATCCTCCCCGTCGGAGGAGGAAATGATTTCGCCGCCGCGCTTGGGTTGCCAGACGATCCGGTCAAAGCGGCTGAGGCCATCCTGCGTGGCAATCCGCGTTTTGTGGACCTGGTGAAAGTGCGAACGGCCGAAGGGCGAACGCGCTTGTATGCAGGGGGAGGTGGCGTTGGACTTGACACGGAGGCAGCGCGCTATGCAAACGGCGCTTACCGCCGGTTGCCCGGTCGATCGCGTTATCTTGCGTCGGCGCTACGCGCGCTGGTGGAGTACGTGCCCCTCAAAGTCCGCATCGACTTTCCGGGGAGTACTCTCATCTCGTGGGAAGCGAAGGCCCTGCTGGCAGCCGTGTTGAATTCCCCAACCTATGGAGCCGGTCTGAGGTTGGCCCCCGGAGCAGCTCTTGATGATGGGTCGCTCCACGTTGTCCTAATCGAAGATATCGGCACGTTCGGAGTATTGTGGCTACTACCGCGGTTGATGGGGAGTGGTGAACTTCGAACCTCACGCGTGAAACGCTGGCGCCCCCAACGCGTGCGGCTCACCACGGACCGGCCATGCATGTTCCACGGAGACGGTGAGATCATCGGAACAACGCCGGTGGAAATCGAAGTGGTGCCGAGGGCGGTTCAGGTCTTGGCTCCGGCACTGCGATAGGGCATTCGCAGTTGGCAGGCAACGCCGAGCAACCGCGTATTCTTGTGAAAGACTTTGCGACTACTAGCCGGCCCTAGTTCCCCTCCCTGGACATTTTCCAATTGAAACGCGGCGTCGAAAAATAAGGCAAGCGGACCGGCCCGCCGCCGAGCCACGCAGTCACTCCAAGCGAAAAACTAGGTTGGAGCGATTCGGGGACGACTACACAGCGGCAACTGCGCGGCCTTTACTGAATCAGATCTAATACGAGGCCGGTGTAACGCCGCTGGAAGCCCGCGAAGTGGCCAAAGATGGGAGATGTGACGTTGTTGTATACGTCGTGAGGGTTTTGGCGATTCGTGATGTCGGTCGAATATACGCCTAGACGAACCTTATGAGTCTTGGAACGCTCCGTGCGCGGTATGTGGACGGCAAACTCCCGGTAAAGCCTGACGTCCAGCGAGAAGTAGAAGGGGAAACGCTGGTCATCGGGCACACCGACATAGTTCTGCAGAACGTCTACGTTTGAAAACGGCAATCCCGAATGCACGTCAGCTACGGGGCTGATGACCATTTTCCAAGGAAGTCGGAAGAATCCCGAAGCCACAACGCGATGAGGAACGTCCGAGGACAGGATACCCGTGGCATTCGGTCGAATTACCGGAATCTGGAAAGGGACAAGAGTATCCGAGAGCGGGTTGAGGTCACCGCGACCCCGGCTCCAGGTGTAGGACAGGCTCATATCGGCGCGCTCGCCGAAGCGATAGTGAGCGGTGATGTCAGCCTGGCGATATTGTGAAACTGCCGTGTTCTTTAGAGCCAGCAATCCGCCTGCTCCGGTAGCATTGAGCACCGGATCCAGAAAAAAGAGGCCCACGGTGCGGCTATCAAGATAGCTAGCTCGGAGGTTAAGATTCTTGCGCACCTCTTGTTCAAGCACGAGATTCCAGCTAAAGGTGCGAGGGCTTGATCCAGGGTCGCGCGGAACGCCCGGCGCACTCGGGGGCGCACCCGAAAGAAGGTAGGAATTTACTAAAACGACGGGCTGGCCTATCAGCGCGCCGGAGGAATCGAAGAAGCTGAGTACACGCGTCTGGTTGCCAGTGAAGTCTGCCGCAAGCAACGGGACATGGCCGTAGACCTCGGCAGCACCGGCACGAAGGACTGTCTTTCCGTCATTCAGGGAATAGGCTGCGCCGATGCGAGGCGCGAAGGCGGCATCGCGACCGATGGATTGACTGGTTAAACGTGCTCCGAAGTTGAGAGTCAAGTGGCCGTTCAGAGTCCAGTGATCCTGGATAAATTCCGCGACCTCCGCATCCGATGCGCTCAGCAGGCCCGCCCCTTGAAAGTCAATCCGTTCGGCAACCGAGCCATCCTGCGCCAGCAGCTCAATGGGATGGGATGTGCTGGTATCGTCATAGTCACGGTATAGGATGTCCGCCCCAAACCTCACTTCATGGCTTCCGTGCCAGGACTTCGATGAGAGTTGGTACGCGGGTAAGACTTCCCATTGGTTGGCTTTACGGTTCCAACTATTGAAGTAATTGCCAGCCCACCCCTCGGGTGAGATTTGCATATCGGCGGGTCCCTGCCCGTGGGCGTTACTATCGAAGCGGGTGTACCGAACCATGGTGTTCAGCAATGCTCCCGAGACGAACTGATAGGAATCGGAGAAGCCGATGGAGACTCCGCTTCGTCCATAGTTGGTGGACGCAGTTTGCGGGATCAGCGCATTGATGTTGGCGAAGTCGAGCTCCAGGGGGAAAACATTGACGTTGAAGTTCAGCACGTGCCGAGGCGAAAGTATCAGCTGAAGGTTCGTGAAGGACGTGACGCTTCGCGTCTTGATCTCATTCTCTGGAAACGACAACCCACGCACAGGCTGTCTCCGCAATTCGTACGTAACCTCTTCGGAGAAGTTCATCTTGTTCTTGATGAGCGGGCCATCGAACTCAAGTCGTGGCGTCCAGTTGGCAAGCCCCACCAGGTGATCGTTCTTTCCCCGGAATGCCGGGATGAAATCACGCAGCTTGTAGTCCCATATGCCGGAAGGAGGCTTCGTTTCGATCGTCGTCAGGCCACCTGTAAAACCGCCGTACTCAGAACTCTCAGGCAAACTGTAAACGGTCATGGATTGAATGATGTCAACAGGAATGGGAATCGAGAAACTTCCCGAGACGGGATCAACGTTTTCCGCCGAGTCCACCACAAGCATTCCCTGGCTTTCAGCCTGACCCTTGAACGTCAGTTTGCCCGTGGGAGTCCGAATGACACCCGGTATCAAAGACAAAGCCTCTGTAAATTTCTGGGTAGGCAAGGGCAGACTCTCTAGTTGGTCAGTGTTGACCGTAGCTGTTATCGCCACATTCTGCGTGGCAATTTCGGCGGCCTCTCCTTGAACTTCGACTTGCTGATTGACGGAACTAATCTGCAGAACGACGTCTTTGACAAGCGCTTGGTTCGCTCGGAGAGTTATCGTGGCGGACCAGGTCTTAAAGCCATCGGCGCTCGCTTCAAGTGCGTAGGTTCCGGCAGCAAGATGCGTAAACTCGTAGCGGCCCTCCGCATCGGTCACTGTTGATTGGGGCGCTGGTCCCACGGACGGACCCGTCAATTTCACGGTGACTCCGGCAAGGCTATTGGTGGCCCCCTCCCCGGAGACTACCGTGGTCCTGCCGGCAACTGAGGCCCTAGGAACGTTTGAATTTGCATCCTGTGGCTGCCGGGCGAGAGTTGGACAGGCGAGCGGCAGCAACGCGATAAAAATCGCGCAGCAAGCGGCGAACAATACTTCTCGAGCTATTTTCATTGCAGTTGCGGTCAATTTCCGAAGCCGAAAAGGAGATGTTCTCGGACGAAGACTCGCTTTCCACCGTCGGCTGATGATTCGACGGCCGAAGTCCTCCGGAAGTTGCGTCATAGTTTCGGCGCTGTGCCCGAATTGCATACTAGTGCGCCGGTACTGCGTAAAAGGTGTTGCTGACCATAAGTCGCGATGAACTACGGCGTATTCTTATGAAACACCTTGCGGCGAATGTCCGGCCAGAATTCTTTTAATTCGTTGTCCAGGCCGTCATACAGAATCAGAAAAGCAAAAGTAGTGGCGTTTCGTGAGGCCGTGCGATCCTCGGGAACATGGTAGATATTGGAGAGCGCTGCGGCCACCGCATTGCCAGTCGATTCCGAGAAGTTGAAGCGTTCGTGCCCTGAATCGGTCCGAACGACAAAGAGCCGGTTGATGGCATGGTAGGCCCGGTGAGCAAAGCGCCCGTTTCCCAACTGGTAGTACCGCGGATCTTCGTGCAGCAAGCTGGGGAAAATCGCCGTCGTCATATAGGTGCCGATGCTGTTGTCGGCGAAGGATGCGCCATAACGTTTTCCATAGGCGTCCCATCCTTGTCCCCATTCTTTTGGATCATTCTTGGCCTGTGCGATTCCCGAGAGGATGCCGTTGAAGGGATAAGCCCCCCAATCAAAAACGCCGGCGGTCGCCAATCTGAATTTCTGGCCGGTGGTGAGCGGCGGAAGCTCTTTGGCGTTTTCGACTGTCCCATAGTTGGGCAGAACCTCGAAGATTCGATCGTTAACGGTCCCGGTATCTTTCTCGAGTTTGCTCTTCCCGACTGTCCCGCGCTGTCTGTCTTTATCATCCTTGCTGTCCTTCTTGTCCGTGGTCTGCGGATTCGAGGGGGCCGGGGCGGGCTGCTGGGACTCTTGTTGTTGCGCCAACGCAGGAGCAACGACGAGCATTAGTCCGACCAGAAGTGAAAGCACGATAAGACTCGGCATCCCATTTTGGTTGACCATAGATAACTCCAATTATCTCCCGGAGGACTTCTATTGCCGCAGCAAAAGGGATGACCCCGTTCTATAATGCTAGGTCCCAACTTAGATTCGCTGGATGAAGAAAGGGTTTTACCCTCACACAACCTACCAGCAAGGACTTCGCCCCCGGCCACTGATGGTTTCGGCAACGGGCGAGCACTGCCGGGCAGCTCAGAAACATTGCTCACCCGAGGGCAGGAACCTAAGATCAGCTCTTTTTCTTGTCGATTTTGAGATTCAGAACGATGTCCTTGCGACTGTCGAAGCTGGAGACGGTACGGGTTGGGGATTTGGCGCCTTCTTTTTCAGCATGCAATTCGTAATCGGCATTGGGATCCAGGCCGCTGAAACGGTAGTTGCCGGTGTCATCGGTGTAACTGCTGCGCACGGAATTGGTGCGCACGTTTTTCAGAAAAACCACGCTGCCGGAAAGAGGGCTATCGGACTTGTCCGCCACCACGCCGCGGACCGTGCGGAGCTGAGCTTCGCGCTTCTTGTCTTGAGCCACACCAACAGCCGCAAAGAGCGAAAGAATCACCGCCAGACCGCCGACGCGCCTCCACATGTTCATCCCTTGCCTCCCGCAGTCGGCTGCATTCGGAACACCATGCTTTCCTCGTTCCCCCCGGTTTTCGTATCGATGGTGCGCGTCTGCTCTGCGAATCCCTTTATGCGGACGACCATCTCATAGTCTGAGCCCTGGGGCACACGGACTGCAAATTCGCCGCGGGAATTCGTGTAGCTCTCCCAGCGGTATTTCTTCTCTCCGGCCCGGCGGATGCGGAGTTGCACGCCCGGGAACGAAAGGGCTTTGTCTGTAAAGACGGTTCCGCGAATCAAGAAATCATTTGCGTGGCTGTATTTTTTCTTGGCCGGTTTACTCGCCGTGACCGCCGGAGCTTGCGGACTAGCGGCGGTCCCCTGCGGCGGTGGCACAGGGTCCTGGGTCCGTCCAAATGCCGCACTGAACGAAGCGGTAAGCACAGCCGTGCAGAGAATCGTCACCCACTGCGCGCGCTGCATTAGGTTGCTCCTTCGAAACTTAGATGGCGGCACGAGCATGGGAGGATGCCAGGCCTGGTGGGACGTGCCGGTCACTCCTCGTCTTCTTCTTCGTCTTCCTCGTCATCCTCTTCGTCGATGAGGTCGCCATTTTCTCCGGTCTTTCCTTCGTCTTCCTCGTCGTCCTCTTCGTCCAAATCATCGGCGATGAGGTTCAGGTGGACGGGATGCGTCTGCGAGACTTCGAGTTCGGATTCGCACTCGGGACAACTCAGGATCTCGCCTTCTTCGACTTCGTCTTCGTCGACATCGATTTCGGCGGAACATTCAGGGCAACGGATCACGGCTCCACCCTCCGTATTGTCGTTTGCGAAGTGGGGGTACGAGGATCGTGCTCCCCACTGTGCAGCGTATTATATACCGCGGCGTATGAAGTCAACTCCTGTGCATGGTAGCGCTGCTTTGGACGCCATCGCATCATGGGCGGAAGGACCTTTCGAATGACCTCCTCCAGAGAGTACCCCGAACGGCCAGTGGTTGGTATCGGGGGCGTGATTATCGATCAGGGCCGCACGCTGCTGATCCGCCGCGGCAACGAGCCGTTGCGCGGTGAATGGTCAATTCCGGGCGGCACGCTGGAGATCGGTGAAAGTTTGGAAGAGGGGGTCGCTCGCGAATTGCTGGAAGAAACCGGGATCGAGGTTCGCGTCCTCGGGCTCATCGAGCTATTCGACCGGATTTACCTGGAGGATGGGTCAACCGGCGCTGAAGAGAAGCGCAGACTGCGATTTCACTTTGTCATTGCGGATTATCTTTGCGAGCGAATCGGCGGCCAGCCCCGCGCAGGAGGTGATGTAACCGATGTCGCGTTCGCGCGCGAAGAGGAACTCACCCAGTTTCATCTCACGGAAACTGCGACACGCGTCCTGAAGAAAGCGTTCGCAATGGATCGCGCGCGGCAGGCCGCAAAATAATGGGACGCACGATCAGGGAGCTTTTGCGATTTCGATGCTTCCGTTGGAATCCGTGAGTTGAAGCTGGCAGCCGCCCGTGCCGATGGTGCCGTTCAGCGTATCGCCCCCGATACTGCCCGTTGAAGTGACCGGCAATTCGGAGGAAATCCGGCCGAAAGAAGTCCTTGCCGTGAGGTTGTAGCCCAAGCCCTCGGGAACGCGCACGCGGATGGATGAGAACGAGGTCTTGAGCGAAATGTCGCGGCAACCGCTGGCCGGACGCATGGCCGTCACGGAGATCGCTCCGTTCTGATTGTCCACCGTGATCCGCCCGCCAACCGATTCCAGTGTGACACCTGCAAAAGATGTCTTCACCCCGGCGTCGCCCTTCACGGTTTTTGCTGTGACCGAGCCGTTGCTGTTCTCCACCGTCAGATTGCCGTTGATCCGTTCCGTTGAGACACTTCCGAAACTGGTCTTGGCAAAAGCATCTCCGCCGACGTCGGTGAGCGTGATGCCCCCGTTCCCCGTGATGGCGCGAATCCCCTTCGGGACATTCGACGCTTCGATGGCGCCAAAGGAGGACTTCAGCGTGACGCCCCCGCGTGCGTCGCGCAGCATGATCCTTCCGTTGGAGGTTTCGGCGTCTAGAGTACCGCTGATGGTGTCCAGCTCAATGTTGCCGAAGGAATCGCGAATGGTTACGGAGCCGCCCGTCACCGCGCTGCCCTTGACCCGGCCATTGTTGGTGGTGCAATTCACGCGGCCATGTACGTCGGCAAAAACGACGTTGCCGAAGCTGTTGGTGATGTCGGCAGCGCCGCCGATGCTCGAAATCTCGACGTTTCCGTTGTTGTCGCGCACTGAAAGATCGCCACGGATATTCCGTGCTTCGACACTTCCAAACGAAGTGGTGATGTTTGCCGAGGCGGCATCCGTTAAAGCCACCGCGCCATTGCCGCCGGTAATGGTCACCGCGCCCTGAATACTTCGTGTGGTGATGCTGCCGAAACGATTGCGTACTTCGAGAGTGCCCTTTACGTCCGACACCTGCACGGAGCCGTTGTTGTCGCTCACGGAGACATTTCCGCCGGCTCCAGTGAGCTCGATGCTCCCAAAAGCATTGTTCCACCGGCCGGCGCCGGCGTCACGCGCGGTGAGCGTACCGTAGCCGTTCTCAACATCTGCGGCCCCGTGAATTCCTGCCACAGCAACACTCCCGAAACTGTTTCGCACGATAATCGGGGCATCGGAGGGCATCCCAATGTCATAACTCACGGACCACGAAGAGTTCTTGCCGGAGTGAAACCATTTTTTCTCTTCCTCGGGATAGATAGTCTTGATGCGCACTCCTTCGCTCGTTTGCTGCACTTCGATCTTGATTTTTTGCGCGAAGGATTCTGCTTCCTCGTGCGAGCTGGCCTGCGCGCGGATCGTGGCAGAAATCTTGACGTCGCGGCCGGACTCACCGTGGAGACTGACGCTACCGAACTTGTGCTCGACGCGCACGGATTGGCCTGCGCCGAGCGTCACCGTCTGGTGAAAATCCCTCGAAACTTGTTCCTGGCCGGGATTTGCGGCTCGGATGGGCTTCGCCGTGAAGAGCAGCATCGCGGAGAGCAGTCCAGTAACTGCGGCCAGAGGCAACGGCTTTCTCCGGAAAATGCTTAGATTGCGAATCATTATTGTTTAGTCTCCAAAACTTCCTCGAGGGTGTGCTGCTTCTCTTGGTACATGGCAAGCAACTGGTGGCGCAGTTGCGCATTCGATGGATTCATTCCCGCCTGCGCGCGCAGATCGGCGATCGCGCTATCCAGTACCAGCAATTTCTCGTGATAGTTGGCAAGCAGCGGCGTTGCAGGGTTGTCGAGTTGTGGCTTGGCCTCCGCGGCGAGCTTGTCGATGGCCTGCACGTAGGTGGTTTCCGCGCTCTCGACTTCCTTGAGAGCCTTGCTCTTCAGAAGTGATTGGTCTGCTGGTTGCCCATCCCTGGGCGGCTGCAGGTAGAACCAGCCCGCAGAGACGGTCAGAACCAGAACGAAAGCGCCAGCCGCCGCAGTCTGCCATCCCAGCGGAATATTTCGGAAGAAGGAAAACCAGCCCCGGCGCTCGGCGCGCTGTGGGTTTCTCGCCGCCTCTTCGGCGAGTGCGCGCTCGATCCGTGGCCAGAACGAAGGGCTATCCGAGTAGTCGCGCAGCTCTTTCGCCGCGACGCTCAACGACTCCCAGGCACGAATCTGTTCCGTACAGATCGGGCACGCGGCAGCGTGTGCTCCGAGCGCCGCCCATTCGGCGGGCGTGCCATCTTCGAAAATCCGATCGCGATCGTTGCAGGTGACGTTCATGTTTTTCACCGTGCCTCCGCAGCGCTGCTGCGCGGAGGTTCGAGCATCTGTCGAAGATTTTTCTTGGCCTGAAAGAGCGTGTTCTTCGAGGCCGTTTCGGTCATCTCCAGGATCCCGGCGATCTCCGCATGGCGGAAACCTTCGACCTCGTACAAGAGAAAAACATCGCGCTGGTGTTGCGTGAGCTTGGCTAGCGCGCGCTCCAGCGCCATGCGGAGAGCAGGATGCGCTCCAGGCGCGCGGGGTTCATGGCGCGGCGTCTCCTCGGAATCGTCGTTCGCGACTTCTTTTTTGCGCAGCCGGCTGCGCCGCGCGTCGTAGCAGGTGTTAATCAGGATCCGGTAGGTCCAGGTGACGAAACTCGATTGGCCGCGAAAGCTGGCGATGCTGCGTTGCACTTTCAGAAATGTCTCCTGCACGGCGTCTTCGGCGTCGCTGGGATTGCCGAGAACATTCCGCGCCAGGTTCTTCATGCGCGCACCATGCATCGCGTACAGGCGCTCGTAGGCGCGCAGATCGCCGGACCGGCAGGCAGCGGCCAGTACGGCATCCTTGCTCAAGGCATCCACCGCAGCCGGGTTGGGGCCGCCGGCAAAGTGCTCGGAAGGTTCCACTCGCGTCCCCCGTTCGCGCAGCGTGGAAGAGATTCTAGCCTTCCAAGGCAGCGCAAGTCCCATAGTTCCCATTCCTGGCTCCTAGGGTATAGACGACGCTGCAGGGTGAAATGTCAGGGGTAGGAAGAGGCATGAGCGCACCGACAACCTGCTTGTTCTGAGCAGTTTATCGGGCAGTCTTGGTTAGTATTGGCGCAGAATCAACCCCGAAGTAAATCTTCTTGTGGAAAAGGCTGTTTTCGTGCCCGATGACCAGCCGGGTTTCAGGGTCGTCCTCGGTGATTAAGAGCCGGAGTCCGCGAGCATCCCTGGGGACATCAAAGACGAAATCCGTCGTGTAGGACTCGCCAGGTCGGAGCGGCGTAGTCAGTGGCGTGGAGAAACCAAGGAAGCGGGCAAAGGCTGCCTGACCCTCCGGCGATGGTCCGAAGCTTCGCCCATCGCCATCGACAAGTAGGACCTTGCGGCCGTTGGCCGTGAGCGGCCCATTCCCGCGATGGGCGGAGATGGTGCGCTCGTCAAACCAGGTCTTTACTCGAGCAACGACAAATTCGCCGCGCGCCGTGACTTGTTGCATCTCCGGGCCCAGCGCCGTGGCTGTTCGCACGCCAAGGAGGGAATAAGCAAGGTGGCAATCGATTTCGCAGAAATATTTCCAGCCGCCGGGAAGTAAGACTTGTTCGCTGCTCGCGAACGAAACGCCGCTCAGAAGGATGAAATATCCAGCGGCAATCGTAAGCGCTGCGCCTCCACCGAGCCTTGCGAAGAACGCGGAGCGCCGGACGGCGCCGTAGAACAGCACGAGAAAGCTAACCCCCATCAACAAAGCAGTGCCGAGGAATAGGAGGACGACGACCGGGGCATAGTGCGGCATGAATTCCGACATGAATTGCTCTCCTCCCTGACTTGCTTCGAATTACCCGGCGATGGCATCCGGCAGTGCACCGCGAGTGCGTTCCCGTCTGCTGAATTCCTGCACGGCCGCATCCAGATCGGCGGCCGTAAAGTCCGGCCAGCGCTTTTGCAGAAATACGAATTCCGCGAAAGCGCATTCCCACAGGAGAAAATCGGAAAGCCGTTGCTCGCCGCCGGTGCGAATCAGCAAGTCAACTTCCGTTGAGCCGCCGCGGTGTACTTCGGCGAGGACGTTGCTGAACGACTCGGGCGAAAGCTCGGTGACTTTGTAAAAGCGGCACGCGGCGTGATAGATGGCTTCGCGGGCGGAATAATCCACCGCGAGCCGAAGGTGCAGACGTGTGCCCTTTGCCGTGGCGGCTTCCGCATCCGCGATGGCCTGGCGGAGCGTGTCGGGCAAACGATCCCGGCGCCCGATGATGCTGAGGCGCACACCCTCGGTGATGCAGTGGGTCGTTTCCGTAAGAAGATATTCGTGAAGCAGCCGCATGATCGCGTGGATCTCGGCAGCGGGACGCTTCCAATTCGCGGAGGAAAGTGCGAAAAGCGTCAGTGTGTGAATGCCCATGCGCGGCGCAGCCGCGATGACGCGGCGCGCAGATTCGGCTCCGGCACGATGACCGGCGGAACGCGGCAAGCCTCGCGAAGTCGCCCAGCGGCCATTGCCGTCCGAGATGATCGCTACGTGGAGCCGCGGAGCCTCGGCAATGGCCGGCTGCGCCGTGGGAATCGGCCGTACCGTCAGATGCTGCATGAGCATGTTCTTTCTCCGCCGCGGAGGAAGTGTCGTAAACTACTCTGCAATACAAAGTGTAAAGACAAAAAATTTTGCCGTCTAGCCTTCGCGCGTCGCCCGGATCAGCGCTTCCATATGATTCAAGTAGCGCTCCAGGGCCCGCCGCCCCGCGGCCGTCAGGCGATATTCCGTCTTCGGCAAGCGCCCGTCGAAAGATTTCGTACACACGATGTAATCGGCCTCTTCCAGCTTGCGGGCATGAACGCTCAAGTTGCCGTCGGTGGTTTTCAGCAGCGCTTTGAGCTCGTTGAAAGTCAGCGAGCGGTTAACCGCCAGCGCGCTGACGATACCCAGGCGGATGCGTTCGTGAATCAGCCGGTCCAGGTCCGACGGCACGGTTTCCCGCGCCGGATTGCGGATGGCTTCCAGGGAGGCGCCCCGCTCGCGCGACCGCTGCACACGTTCTTGACGCGCTGTAGACGACTTAGCCATCGGATCTCCCGCTAGCCTCCATAATGCCGCGCGATCCACCAGCCGAAGCCGATCTGCACGACCCCAAAGCCCGCACCCATGAATGCATCTCCCCAGCTTGCCGGCGCGAACAGTGCAGCACCGCCGAGCAACATCAAGCACAAACCCATCACCGGCACAACACGTACGGAGAACGCCCCACCCGTAACAATGGCGGTCCCATACAACAAGAGCCAAACACCCGGAAGGGCGGCAAGGCTGCCGGCGTGATAGAGAGCGAAGGTCAACAGGCCGCCGACGACAATCGGAGGCGCAAAACTAAGAAGGAATTTGCGGCCTGGCCCGGAGAAGAGCGCGGAGTTGGCACGGTGCGCTTTGGTGGCCGCAGCGGGCGCCGCAATGGCCACGGCGACGAAGGCTTCGATCAGCCAGACGGCCAGCCAAGCGCGCGGGGTGGTCTGCCGCGAGGCCACAAACGCGGCCACCAGCGCCGTGACCCCCATGGCCACGCCGCCCCAGCCGGGCAGAGCTGTAAATTCCGCGGCGCTCTCCATCGTTTCGCGGATGTAGCGGAGATGGTCGGCGGCGCGAGCGTCGATGGGGATGGGCTCGCGTTGCGGAGAGCGAAGCGGACCTGTGGTCGCCATAGCGAAAAGGCTAGCGCAAGGAATCAGGCTTGTCAAGTACTTTGTGTTGCAAAGTTAAACTCGCGCGAATCAGGCTTTCCGCGGGTATCGTCCCCGCAGTGAATTCCACCGGATCGTGAATACGTCCATGAACATTTGAATGCTGTCGTGCAGCATGCTCACTTTGGTGGCCGGCGAATGCCCCCAGCGCACCGGAATTTCAACCGCGCGCAATCCATGACGCCGCGCCAGAAACAGCAACTCCGGGTCGAACCCGAATCGCTCAATCGTCTGCTGCTCGAAGATGATCCCGCAGCGTTCGCGCCGGAACGCTTTGAAACCGCACTGGGTATCGACAAACGGCAGCCACAAGATGCTTCGCACAATCTTATTGAAAATGATTCCTGCGAACTCGCGGAAAGGAGACTCATGGACGCTGATCAGGCTGCGGTCCATCGCCCGGGAGCCAATCGCCACGTCATAGGTGTCCAGAGCGTCGATGAGTTTGTCGGCTTCCTCGATCGGCGCGGAGAGATCCGCGTCCGTGAAAAGTGCGATGCGGCCGTGCGCTTCCTGCATGCCGTGGCGTACGCTGTAGCCTTTGCCTCGATTGACGCCATTCGAAACCACGCGCAGCGTGGGAATCTTGATGCGGAAATATTCCGCCACCGCGGCTGTGCCGTCCTTCGAGCCGTCGTCCACGACCAGGACTTCCGCGGCGCACCCATAGCTCGAAAGGTATTCCGCAATCCGCTCCAGCGTAGCCGGAAGGCGCGATTCCTCATTGTACGAGGGAATGATAATGGAAAGATCGGGGGCCGTGGAGCTCATCGTTACGACGGTTCCTGCCAGCCGTGGTAGCCGACCAGGGGCACAAACCGGCATCCTTCCAGCATCTTTGTGGAGAATGCATCACCGCGCTTTTCGATGAGCTGCAATTCCTGATGTTCCGCGTCCCCCACAGGGACAATCATGTGGCCGCCGTCGGCAAGCTGAGCAAGGAGCGGCTTCGGAACCGCAGGAGCGGCAGCGGCAACCAGGATGGCGCTGAACGGAGCCAGGTCCGGCAGGCCGAGCGTGCCGTCGCCGCAGTGAACATGCGCGTTGGGGAAGCCGAGCCGGGCAAGCGTGGCGGAAGCAGCGGAAGCGAGCTCCGGTCGCCGCTCGATGGTGAAAACTTCCTTGGCCAAACGGGACAGCACGGCAGCCTGATAGCCACAGCCCGTGCCAATTTCCAGAACCCGGTCGCCTGGCTGCAAATGCAACGCCGCGGTCATGGCGGCAACAATGTAGGGTTGCGAAATGGTTTGACCCCCGCCGATCGGCAATGGCACGTCCTCATACGCGCGCGAACGAAGCGCTTCAGGCACAAATTCGTGCCGCGGCACTGCTGTCATCGCCAGAAGAACGGCCTCATCACTAATGCCGCGACGCCGCAACTGCTTTTCGATCATTTCCGCGCACTGTGGTGCGTAGTCTTTGTTCTCAAGCATGCGTAACCGCCGCCACATGTTTTTCCCACGCGCCTGTTTTCAGGATCTCGTCCATTTGCGCGAGGGTAAAGTCGCATTCATCCTCGCGATTGTAGAAGTGTGGCGAGACTCG
>DATNLB010000656.1:0-3575 GCA_035603095.1 Candidatus Acidiferrales bacterium | reverse complement strand
GTAGGTGCGCGGCTTAAGTTGCGCTCCGGTTTCGTTGCCAAGTGCGGGCGTGGGCAGGGACTTGAGGACGTCAGCCCTGGCTCGCGTCTTTCCGTCTGCGTCCGTCCAGGTGAAATCCGAGTCGAGCAATTTGCCGACCGCGGCCTTGTCGTCTTTCGCGGCGGCCTGCACAAACTCGTTGTCGATCTGGAGAAGCGATGGTTCATCGGCGACGGCGGGAACGCGGAGACTTGGCAGCGTCACCATCATTGCGCCACATCCAACACCAACGGCAAGCACACTCGTGACGAAATGTCTCATCGTGTTTGAATCCTCCCTGGAATTCGTTTCCTCGGTTATACAAGGAAAAAGGACCGGATGCATGTCCGGTCCCTCCGTTGTGTCCAAGTGGGTGCAAGCGAGTTAAAAGATGAATTTCAGGCCCAACTGGATGGCGCGGGCGCTGCCCGAGCCGAGTACAGGGTTGAAGGCGGCGTTGTCCGGAGTGGCGCAGCCGCAGCCGAACGAGCCCGCCTGAGATGGATCGGCGAAGGCCCCTTGGCCGTAAGTGCTGGTGGCGCCCCAGGGATTGGCGAAATTGGGGTGGTTGAAAAGGTTAAAGGTTTCCACGCGGAATTGCGCCCTGATTCTTTCCCCGAACTTAAAGGTTTTGGCAACAGAAAGGTCCACGTTGCGGAAACCGGTATCGCGGAAGATGTTGCGACCCATGTTGCCAAACTGGCCGAAGCCGTTCGGGATCAGTATGGAGTTGCGGACCATGTAGCAATAACCCGCGGCGTTCAGCGCGTTCAGTGTGCTTGCGCCAAGCGATGTGGCGGCGGTGGTGCATGCGGCTGGAATGGCCCCCGCGCAGGCAGCGCTACCCGGACCAAAGCAAGGAATGCCGTTCGGGCCGATGGACTTGAAGTCGGCCGGATTGCCGAAGAAATTCCAACGGTCGGAGCCCTCGTTGATTCCGCTGAAGTTATTGTTCTGATCGTTGACGTTCCACGGCTGACCAGACTGCAGAGTGATGATGGTATTGAGCTGCCAGCCTTCCAAGAGCTGGGTCCAGGTCTTTTTCTCCGGAAGCGAATAGGTCACGGAAAGCGTAAAGCGGTGGCGAATGTCTTCGTCGCCGCTGGCATGTTCCAGCAGCGGATGGGCGCTGTCCTGGGGAAGGAAGGCAACCCAGTTTGAGGACAGGTCGTCCAGGGCATGCGAAAAGGTGTAGCCCGCCACAAACTCGAGACCATGATAGTTGCGAGCGGTAAGAGTGGTCTGCAAACCGTGGTACGTCGAACCGTAAAAGTTCGAGAGGTAGTTGATCTGTCCGAGATAGGGGAAAGTAGGAGCAAAGGGCAGGGGGCCATCTGCGCCCGGAGTAGGAGGAGCTTGATTGAGATCAACGACGCCGGGAAGCTTTACCGCGTGATTGCCAACGTAGGTGACGTCAAGCGCAAGTTTGCCAGAGAAAGAATGCTGGATGCCCAGAGTCCAATTCTCTACGTAGGGTGTTCGGAAGTTGCGATTCATGGCGAAGGTGTTGCAAGGAACCGGGTCCATTCCACCAGGCACATTGGCGCCGTCACCGCACTGAACAAGGGAAGAGAGCGTCGTGGGATAGATGGGCGTCGTCTGGTTCTGCCAGTTCACGCCACCCGTGCCAGACCCTGCGAGGTTGACGGCGGTGGTGAAAATGTTTCCAATGGCCGGTTTGGTGACCGGGGCAACAGGGCAAGTATTATTAGCCATCACAGCTACCGGACAAGTCGTAATGGTAGCCCCGGTCGGAACAACGCCTATGCCAAACAGTACCGGCCCGCTCTGCAGGTTTTGCTGAGACAAGAAGGTGCTCATGGGGATGACATCGTAAACGATGCTGCCGCCAAGGCGAACGATAGTGGTGCCTTTACCCGTAACATCCCAGGCGACACCCACGCGCGGCGAGAAATTCTTGCCGTCTCGCTTGTAGATGGAACTGATGTTTTTGCCCACCTGTTCAAGGCCGACCGAAGGCTCCCAGTTTCCGAACAGATTGTGGTCTTCCGTCGGGACGCCCTGGAGCTCGTAACGCAACCCGAGATTGAGGGTCACGCGCTTGGTAATGCGCCAGTCATCCTGGGCGTAGCCGGCATACAGCCACTGCGAGATGTTGCGGATGGGATCTCCACCCAAAATGCCCGCCTTCGCTGGATTGCCCTGAAGGAAGTCCTCGAGACTAGCAAACGTAACGCGGCCTCGCCCGCCGCGGAAGGTACCTTGATGAACCAAATACCTGCGAATCTCGCCGCCGAATTTGAGGGCGTGCTTGCCGCGCAAATAAGAGACCTGGTCGACAAAGCTGTAGACCTTGTCTGGCCCGACGATCTTCGGAAAGTTGTGGAAAGCTCCCAGTTCCGTGAACGGGGAGAGCTTGATATTCGGTATCCCGCTTAAGAGCGGATTGGTGAGGCCGGTGTCGATCTTGTAGGGAAAAGTGGTATCGCTGGGGATAATCTGGAGAACGTAATGGGTGAAGCCACCGCGTACTTCGTTAGCCCAGGTCGAACTGGGCGTCCAGGCCCAATGGGCGGCGACGGTTTGCGCCCGAGAATGAACCCCGGTGCGGAATTGCGAGAGGAGCTCATTCGAGTCCATCCCTATGATGGTGTCATTGCCGAAGAAATAAGAGCCGCTCAGGGAATTGTGATCGTTCGGATGGTAGTCCACTTTCCCGATGGCGTTCTTTGAGGTGTTCTGGTTAGGAAAATCGAGGTTTACCTTCGTTCCCTGGCCGGAATTCGGAGTATAGAAGGAGAGCAAATAGGCACTGAGCGGATTCACGACGAAGCCCGGGTTTTTCGCGACAAGGTCTGCAGTGGCATCGGCCACGCTGATAGTGCAGTCACCGGTGGCAAGCATCATGCACCCGTTGCCACCGCCTCCCGAAACGGACGCCGTCGTCGGGGCGTTTCCCGTAAGCGCGTTTCCAACAGTATAGCGCTGCGCCTCAAAGCCACCAAAATAAAAGAGCTTGTCCTTGATGATGTGCCCGCCGGCTGTGCCCCCGAATTGTTCCAGTTCCACGGGCGTTTTTGCCTGCAGCTGGCCGTCAGGACCGAAATGGTCGAAGAAATTGCGGGCGTCAAAAGAATCGGAGCGGCCAAAAGCATAGGCGCTGCCGTGTATCTGGTTCGTTCCTGATTTCAGACCTACGCTGGTGATGGCGCCAGTCTTCCATCCAAACTCCGCCTTGGGATTGACCTGCGTGTTGAATTCCTGAATGGCGTCGATCGGAATAATGGTGGCGGCATCGCCGAGGACGGCTGCCGCGTTGGTCACGCTAAAACCCATGAACGCTTCATCATCGGTGACACCATCGACGATGAAGCTCGTGTCTTCCGGACGGATGCCGTTGGTGGTCTGTGTCCAAGGTCCACCCCCCGGGTAAATCGAAGTGCCAGGGCGCAGCGTAAGCAGATTCTGATAATTCCGCCCATTCAGAGGCAGATCGTTTATGATTTCATTACTGATAGTGCCGCCTAATGTCGTCGTCGTAGTGTCCAATAAGGGCACCTCTTCGGTCACAGTAACGACTTCATTTTGCGATCCCG
>DATNLB010000649.1:0-2706 GCA_035603095.1 Candidatus Acidiferrales bacterium | reverse complement strand
GTTGTAGTTGCCGTCGTTGTGTGCGATGGGAACTTTCAGAATCTGGTCTTGCGAAGCGGCGTTGGTGAACGGCGTATCGGTCTGCTCGACGCGGATGAATACGTGGCGGCAAATGTAGCGGAGACCCGCATTGCGCATCATGGCGCCGGGAAGCAGGCCGGCTTCGAGAAGAATCTGAAAGCCGTTGCAGATGCCCAGGACCATGCCGCCCGACTTGGCGAATTTTTCCACCGACTTCATCACCGGTGAAAAACGCGCGATCGCTCCGGTGCGCAGATAATCGCCGTGTGCGAATCCGCCGGGCAGAACAATGGCGTCGCAATTCGCAAGGTCCTGCGATTGGTGCCAGATAAACTCCACTGGTTTTTTGAGGACGTTGCCGAGGGCATAAAACGCGTCGTGGTCGCAATTAGACCCGGGGAAAACGACGACTCCAAATTTCATGCTGTGGCGGCTCCCAGTGGCATTGCGGGAACTTTTATTTTAGCACATACGCGAGAGTTCGGCCTGGATGAGGATAAAACAAGAACAAAGATAACGCAGAGACGCAGAGAGCGCGGAGAAATCGCAGAGAAGAGAAATACGCTACTTACGCTTCTTGGTTGTTTTGCGCCGCTTCGATTTCTTCGCCCTCTTCTTTGGTTTCTCCGCGGCTGCCAATTCACGGCGTTTCTTCGCAGCCCAGCCGGGTTTGTTGACCTGGCGGCCACGGGCAATCCCTAATCCGTCGGAAGGCACGTTTTCCGTGATTGTCGAACCGGCGGCGACGTAAGCGCCGTCACCAATCCGCACGGGCGCCACCAGTGCGGAGTCACTGCCGATAAAAACTTTGTTCCCGATCGACGTCGGATACTTGTGGAAGCCGTCGTAATTGCAGGTAATCGTGCCCGCGCCGATGTTGCTCTTTGCTCCGATCTTCGCATCGCCCAGATACGAAAGGTGCATGGCTTTGGTGCCTTCGCCGATGGTGCTTTTTTTAAGTTCGACAAAATTGCCGATGCGCGCACCGGCCTTCAAGTGATTGTCCGGCCGCAATCGCGCGAAGGGGCCAATGATGACGCGATCATCGAGGCGGCTCTGCGCCACGACGCAATACGGTTCGACAGTCACGTCGTCGCCGAGGGTTGCGTCGGTCAGTACGCTTCCCGTTCGAATGGCGCAGCGCGCGCCAATTTTCGTCTTGCCCAGCAACTGCACGCCGGGTTCGATGATGGTGTCTTCGCCTGCGGTCACGTCCGGATCGATCAGCACCGTCTCCGGTAACTGGATCGTGACACCATCGTCCATAAGCGCGTTGCGTTTCCGCTCCCGGAATACGCGGTCGACTTCGGCCAAATCCGCACGCGTATTGCATCCCAGCACTTCGCGCGAATCGGCGGCCACTTGCGCCAGCACGGTCTCGCCCTTGGCGTTTAGAACGGCGATGGCGTCGGTCAAATACAACTCGCGATGCTTGTTGTTCGGCTTCACCTGTGCCAGCGCGGGCCAGAGTTTCTCCAAGGTAAAGCAATAAATCGCCGAATTGATTTCGTTGATCTCGCGCTGCTCGTCGGTGAGCTGAGATTCTTCCACAATCGCGGAGACAGCTGTTTCGGATTTGCGCACCACCCGACCGTAGCCGGAAGGGTCGGCGAGCACCGCCGAGAGAACGGTTGCCGCCGCATTTCCATTGTGATGCGCGGCAATCAGCGCCTTCAAGGTATCGGTGCGCACGAGGGGAGCGTCGCCCGGGAGCACAACAGCAAACTTTGCGCGGCCCAGCGCGCGCTTCGCGGTTTGCATCGCGTGGCCGGTGCCATTTTGTGGCTGCTGCAGCACAGTAAGCGCCGCGAGCGGCTCGACCAGCGCCGCGACCTCTTCCGCCTGGTGGCCCACGACGACCACCGTCTCGCGTGCCTTCAGCGGCGCGCAGGAACGCACAATTTGTTCCACGAGCGTGCGCCCGCCGGCGCGATGCAGCACCTTGGCCAGGCTCGACTTTAACCGCGTGCCTTTGCCAGCGGCCAGAATCACTATAGCTAGATCGTTGTTGGACATGGTTTTGAGCCCATTCTGCGGGAGCAGCGGCTATTTCGCAACCGGAGGGTTGTTTACGACCCGGCGAATCGTTAATCAGTGGCCGGGGCAGGTGAAAGGGCAGTCAGGTAGGTATCACTTTCGGAGCGGACGGCTTCGCCGGTGGTGATGGTCCAGAGGGATGGATCGGCCAAGAGGCGGCTGACGAGTTGGGTATGCAGGGCGTGGCCGGCTTTGTGGGCCTCGACGCGCGCCAAAAGCGGCAAGCCCGCCAGCGCCAGGTCGCCAATCAGATCCAGTGCCTTGTGCCGTCCGAACTCGTCGGGGAAGCGCAATGGCCCGTTCATCACGCCGTCGTCGGTGAGAACGATGGCGTTCTCGAGCGAGCCACCGCGAATGAGTCCCATGGCCTTGAGCGGCTCGATGTCGCGTTGGAAGCAGAAAGTTCGCGCACGCGCCAGAAGGTAACGGAAAGTATCCGGCCCCACCAACATCTCCACTTCCTGTTGGCCTACCAGGGGGTGTGGAAAATCCACGTAGCAGCGCACCCGAAACTCGTCGGCAGGATAGATGCCGATCCGGCGGTCCCCTTCGATGACCTCCAGCGGCTTCAGTATTTTCATATAGCGCCGCTTCCTGCGCAGTTTGCGAACGCCGGAATGCTCCAGCATCTGCATAAAGGGCTCTGCC
>DATNLB010000645.1:0-4855 GCA_035603095.1 Candidatus Acidiferrales bacterium | reverse complement strand
CGTGTTGCACCTCGGATTTCTCGACGGCTATCGCGGATGGCTTATCTCGTGGATGGCCGCGCGCGGGACGTGGCTGAAATTCAAGAAGCTTGGAAAGCTCGTCGAGGCGGAGCGCGGGGCGGGCGGAGCGCGGACGCCATGAGGGTGCTTTACGCGGATCTGGAGCGGGAATGGCGCGGCGGGCAGAGCCAGGCATTGCTGACGCTCGGTGGATTGCGCGAGCGCGGACATGAAGTCGAGTTGCTGGCGGCGCGGGATTCGGCGCTTGCGAATCGCGTCTCGGAAGCTGGCATCACGGTTCATCAAGTTCCGCAATTTGGCTTGCGTGCCTGGGCTGCTCGTGCAATGCGCACTTTGATCGCCCGGAGGCGATTCGAGCTTGTTCACCTCAATGAGCCGCATGCGTTGACGGCGGCATGGCTGGCGAGGACGCACACGCGGCTTCCGCTGCTGCTCTCCCGCCGAATTGGATTCCCGCTTCAGAAAAACGCAGTTTCGCAGGCGCGCTACCGGGCCGTGGAGCGGTTCATAGCGAACAGCAAAGATGTGGCTCAAAGCCTGATCGATTCAGGCGTCGCGGCGGAGCGAGTCTCGATCGTGAATGAAGGCGTGGAAATCTTTCCATTGCGAACTCCGGAGCAGCGAAGCATTGCGCGGAAGCACTGGGGGGTGCGGGAAAACGAATTCTTGTTTGGTTGCGTCAGCGTATTTGTCCCGGAAAAAGGACAACGGCACTTGATCGAAGCACTTCCCCTGGTGCGAGCGCTGCATCCGGAAGTGCGGCTGCTGCTCGCCGGCGACGGCGCCTGCCGCGCGGAACTGCAGGCGCTTACAAAGCGTCTCGGGCAGTCGGAAGCGGTGTTTTTTCCCGGATTCGTAAAGGATGTCGCGCAAGTGTACGCGGCCCTCGATGCGTTCGCATTTCCCTCGGAATTCGAAGGTCTGGGAACCGCATTGCAAGCAGCGATGGCTGCGGGCTTGCCCTGCATTTCGACGAAGCGCGGGGCTCTCGGTGAGGTGGTGGATGGCGAGCGAACTGCTCTAGCCGTGGAGCCAAATGGCCAGGAATTCGCCGTCGCCATGCTGCGGCTCATCAATGATGGAGCTCTCCGAAAAAGTCTCAGCGAAGCAGGCCGCCGCGAGGTGCAGCAACGGTTTTCCGCAGGACGCATGGTAGAAAACACGATTCGTATCTACGAAGATGTCCTGCAGAAAACGAGGAAAAGCTGAGCACGTCAAACCAGCGCTGAAAGTTGTCTCTTTCTGCAATGCAGGAGGTCAAATTCCACAACGGTAAGTGCCTAGATGAGGCACGACGGGAAGAAAAGGATGAAGCGCCTGGCAGATCTTTCGAGCTCCGCCAAGCGCTTCAGGCCTTCTTGTAACTATTGCACCAGTTTTCTGTCTTCTCTTGTTCCAGGCGTTTCCCTCCTATCCGCTCGCCGTTTTACGTCAAGCTATCTTGGGGATTGAACAACCCATCGCCCTTTTGGCTCGAGGAACTCCACGCCAATGACAAAGCCGTCGCCTTGCAGTGGTTGGCAGTAAGCAACCCGGGCCGAGGAGCGAAACTCTCCAGTGCGCGAGGCGAATACCAAGGATTCGCCTTGTTCCCAGCGGCGCACACTCACCACGCGCGCGCCACGCGCACTCACATTCTCTGTAAAAGTCGATTCCGAGCCAGGCGCCTGACGATGGCCGTCAATCAGCACGGGGATTTCCATCGGGATGCGTCTTTCGGCTCTGTGAAAAGAAAATTTCTTCCCTTGAGGCATGGTTTTGCTCATCCTCACAGGCACGCGGCAATGCGCGTGAAATTTTGAACGCTGCTTTTGCCGTGGTGCTTCATGGCGTAGAGCGCGCGGTCGGCAGCGCCGAGAAGTCTCTCGGGCGTGTCGCCATCCTCTGGAAAAGCCGCGACGCCCGCGCTGACGGAAAGCGCAGGGCGCTCCGGTTCAGCGGAGAGACGCTCGCGGATTCGAGACACGACGCGCGACGCGATGTCCTTGCCGGCTTCCGGCAGTACCACCGCGAATTCATCGCCACCGTATCGCGCGGCCGTGTCGATCGCGCGGGAATGGTTACGTAGAATCTTGCCGATACGCACCAACGAGCGACTGCCGGTCAGATGTCCGTACTGATCGTTGATGATTTTGAGGCCGTCCATGTCGAGAAGCACCACGCTGAATGGGCGCTGCGTGCGGCGCGAACGGTCAAGCTCCGCTTCGAGAACGCTGATGAGGCGCCGGTAATTCGACAACCCCGTGAGTGGGTCGGTAATGGCCATCGAGCGCACCTGCTCGAAGAGGCGAGCCTGATCCAGCAACGCGCCGGAAAGCATGACCATATAGCTGCACGTCTTGCTCAATTCCGCCAGGAAAAACGGGCCATCGAAAAGCTGCCGCGAAAATGCCGCCGATGCGTGGCAGACAACATTGAGCGAGGCCACGATAAAGAGGGAATGATCGAAGAGGCTGGCGGCGCCCTTCTTGTCTCTGTCGTTCTTGAGCCGCTGGCGAAAACAGACTGCGGCGATCAGGAACAGCGCTGCGGGAAGCAGATCCCAAGGGCGAGAGAGCAAGTTCGCGGCATGCGCGACGGGCGCGGCGGGTGCGGCCAGAAATGCGGCGCTCGTCATATAGGCAGCCAGGGCAACGACCAGCAACCCTGCGGCAGTTTCCTTGGTGGGCTGCCGCGCGGTTGGCATGTAGCGCTCGATGGCGATGGCAGCGAGAAATAGAACGGCAAGCAGTGTGCGGCTCACCATCCAACCGATGGGAATGCCGGAGAGCGCCAGGGCCCCGGAGATCAGCGAATCGTTCAGGCCAAAGGAGCCTACAGTCTCGATGATTCCAGAGAGCACAAATCCGAAGGCGAGGATCAATGCCGTGCGATCATGGGTACCGCGGAACCGGACAAGGGCATTGGCGGCGTAGCAGAAGCTGAGAAGAGTGCCGCCAACTTCCAAATAGAGATAACTCTGTGGCGAGCCTGCGACGCTGATTTGCCGCAGGTAGAAGATTACGGCAAGAAAGAGGACGAAGGACATTGCACCGGACGCGACCAGCGCCCGGGTATGAGTATTCTGAGCGGTGGCCGGTCCGCGGTCGCTGCGGAGAAACCCGATGATTTTGCCCCAATCACCCACAAAAGCCCCCAAATGCCGACAAAAAGCTGCCAACTACCAAGGGATGCAAGTTTGTGCCCTTTTCTGACTGGAAATTCACCCCCGTAAACCAATGAAAATAAATAGTTTATTGACCTGTACCAAATGGGTGGGTACTCGTTGGGTTGCTGCGAGACGCCCCGACTACCTACAATTTCTTAAATTACGGCAGTATCGTTTTTGTTTCGTTAGAGTTACCGGGCGAAGGGTCAGTATCAAGAAGAAATTCGAGACTGTCTCAGCCTGAGACAGTCTCAACACTTGAAACAGTCGGCATTCTTGTCTCACAACCTAGAGTTTCGGCTTTGGTGGAGGCAGCTCCCGGGCTGCAACGGTATCGGCGAATCCACAGGTCTTATGCGAGCCATCGCAGAACGGCTTGTTTGCGGAGTGCCCGCAACGGCAGAGTCCAATAGTGGTCCGTCCGGCCAGGCCGAAGGGTTTTCCCTCGGGATCAAGAATTTCGAAATCGCCTTCCACACGTAGGGATCCATTGTGATTGACAGTAATTTTCGTGGCCGCCATTTTTTCTCCTGGACTATAGGAAGTATGCCCATCCTGCCGCGCAGCGACAAGCGCAAATGACAAGCGCCCCGGCCAGGCCGGGGCGCTTCTCGGCACGCAATACAAATCCCTTCAGAAGAATCAGTATTTTGGAACGGACGGATCAACCTCGTCGGACCACGCAAGGATGCCGCCCTTCAGGTTGAGGACTTTGCGGAATCCCGCCTTACGTAAGAAGTCCACGGCCTCGGCAGAACGCTTCCCGCTGCGGCAATGCGCCACGATTTCCCGCGACGAATCCAGTTCGTGGACGCGCCGCGTCAGCTCCCCGAGCGGGAGCAGATGTCCCTTGAGATTGCAGATTTGGTACTCGTGGGGCTCGCGCACATCGAGAATGTACAAATCATCTCCACGATCAAGCCTGGCTTTGAGCTCGCGCGGAGTGATCTCCGGCACTTGCACGGACGGGCCGGGAGCTTCTTCGCCGCGCACACCGCAAAATTCGTAGTAATCGATCAGCTTGGTGATCGTCGGATGCGTTCCGCACACCGGGCAGTTCGGATTCTTGCGCAGCTTGAGCTCGCGGAACTTCATCCCGAGAGCGTCAAAAAGCAGCAAGCGTCCCACGAGATTTTCCCCGCGGCCGAGGATCAGCTTGATCGTTTCCATCGCCTGGATGGAGCCGACGATCCCGGGCAGAACGCCGAGGACGCCGCCTTCCGCGCAGGAAGGCACAAGCCCCGGCGGAGGCGGCTCCGGATAAAGACAGCGGTAGCACGGACCATCGGGCATGCCGAAAACGGTGGCTTGCCCTTCAAACCGGAAAATCGAACCGTACACGTTTGGCTTTCCCAGCAAAATGCAGGCGTCATTGACGAGATAGCGCGTCGGAAAATTGTCAGTCCCATCGACGATGACATCAAAGTCCTTGAAGAGTTCGAGCGCGTTGGCGCTGGTCAGTTGCGTTTCGAACGACTGGATCTCAATGTCCGGATTAAGGTTCGCAAGGCGTGCGCGCGCGGCTTCGCTCTTCGGCTTGCCGACGTCGCTGGTGCCGAACGTAACCTGACGCTGGAGATTGGTGAAGTCGACGACGTCAAAGTCAACCAGCCCGAGTTTGCCGACGCCCGCGGCCGCAAGATACAAGCCAAGTGGTGCGCCCAGTCCGCCTGTGCCTATGAGCAG
>DATNLB010000638.1:0-3504 GCA_035603095.1 Candidatus Acidiferrales bacterium | reverse complement strand
TCGAACGAAGATTACCGTGAGTCGGCGCGCCAGCCGCGCGAACCGCGCTGGTAGTTGTCCTTTTCCATGGATGGGCTGGACGGCAGGGGCCAGGGCCCTCGCCGCACTCTGCTGTGAGGAGAGGCTTATGACCACGACATTTCAGAAGCGCCAGAAAGAAATGAAGCGCATCGAGAAGCGCAAAATGAAGGAAGAAAAGCGCGCGCAGCGAAAGCAAGATAAGCCGCCCGCCAGCGAAGTTACATACGACCCGGCGTCCGATCCAACCATTGATTGGAATCACAGCAACGAGATAAGCTCGCAGGAGTGACTTCGGCTGAATTCAGCCATGGCCCCGCCGGCGGATCTCCTTGGCTCATCCGCAGGCGGTAGAGGCAGCCCTGTCCGAAACAGCCGCGCCCGAATGAAATAGCAATCCACCCCCGCTTCTGTATAATTTTCTTCCAGCAGTCGAAGCCCAACTTTTGCGGAGCATTTCGCTGTTCTTGGCGAAGAGGAAAGTCATGCAGCCAGGTCATCGAAACCTTTGTGTACCCATTCTGTTCGCCGCGGTGGCGGGTTTTTTTATCGTTGCTCCAGCCGTCGGGCATGCCGTCCTTCTGGAATCAAACCCGGCTCTGAAGAGCGCAGTATCGGGACCAGATGTCCCGGTCAAGCTCCGCTTCAATGTCCGCATCGATGCGCTCCGTTCTCGCCTGACGCTGATTCGTCCGGACGGCTCCGCGCAACCGCTCGAGATCAGCAAGCAGACTCCTGCGGACACGCTTTCGGCGGAGGCCACCGGCTTGGCCGCTGGAGCATACCGCCTCCGCTGGCAAGTGTTGGCGTCCGACGGTCACATCACTCGCGGTGAAATCCCTTTCACCGTCACTCCGTCCTGATCGAGATTCATGGCGCGCTTACTTCAAGTCTTTGGCTTCCTTTCCGTGCTGTTTCGCGGCGCGACCCTCACGTTTCAGTCTCTCGCGGTTGGCGGCATTGTTTTTCTGATCCTTGTCGTCCGCCGCGCGAATCAAGATTCGGCGGAGGTGCAACAGGCCTGTCTGCGCTGGATTCGACGCGCGGCGATCGCGCTGGCTGGGATGCAGATCTCCTACGTCCTGGCGAACTCCATTATTCTGAGGCAGTCCGCCGACATGTCTCTCCGCGAAGTCGCCGGCGCGAATTTCGTCCTTGCCGGTGCAATCGGCATCGTGTCAGCCTTCACCGTGATTGCTCTAACCGGCGCAAGGCGCTCCACGGGCTACGCCGATCTGCTTCTTCCCGCGGCCGCCATCATCACCTCTTCGGTTATGACCAGCCACTCCATGGCTCGCCTGGACTATCGCGCGCCGCTGGTTGTTTTTACCGCACTGCATCAAGCGGCCACCGCGGTTTGGCTTGGCGGCCTGCCGTACCTGCTGATCGCCATCCGGCGAGCGCCGGCACCGGACTTCGCGCGGCAGCTCAGCGCCAGATTTTCGCAACTCGCTCTGGTAAGCGTTGCCGTGCTTGCTTCCGCGGGTCTGCTGTTGAGTTTTGCTTACGTTGGCTCATTCAAGGCGGTTTACGGTACTTCCTACGGGGCGATGGTCGCTACCAAAGTGCTTCTCTTTGGCCTTCTCTTGTTCCTCGGCGCGCTCAATTTTCAGCTCGTCCGCCGTGGACCGGCCAGCTCCATTCTTGCCAGCCTGAAGCGCTTCGGCGAAGCCGAAATTGGCATCGGCATTACCGTAATCCTCACCGCCGCTTCACTCACTTCGCTCCCTCCCGCCGCGGATCTCACTCACGACCGCGTCAGCGGCACGGAAATCTTCGCGCGCATGACCCCTCGCCCCCCGCGGTTCAGCAGCCCGGCGATGCAAGAGCTTCCCGAAGACGTTTACGCCGCCCAGAAAAAGGCCTCCGAAGAAGGTTCTGTCTCGACCGAATCCTTCGTTCCCGGCCAGGCGGGCACTCGCCCGAACACGCCGGCTGAAAAAGCTTGGTCCGAATACAATCATCACTGGGCCGGTGTCATCGTTCTTGCCATTGGGATACTTGCCCTGCTCGCGCAAGCTGCGCAAGTCTCTTGGGCGCGGCATTGGCCGCTCATTTTTCTCGGCCTTGCGCTCTTTCTTTTCCTGAGAAGCGATCCTGAGGTCTGGCCTCTCGGTCCCAATGGTTTATGGATAACTCTGGCGGACCCGGAAGTGCTTATGCACCGGATCTTCGTCTTGCTGGTGATCGCTCTCGCTGTTTTTGAATGGCGGGTTCAAACGGGCCGCGTGGCCTCCGGCCGTGCCCGGCTGATCTTTCCTGTCCTCGTCGCCGTTTCCGGCGCATTGCTCCTCACCCATTCCCATAGCCTCGGAAACCTCAAGGAAGAAGTCCTCGCCGAGCTAAGCCACATCCCGCTCGCGATTCTCGCCGTGACTGCGGGATGGTCGCGCTGGCTGGAGCTTCGCCTTCCTTCCGAAAATCAAACGCGAGACGCAATGGCCCGTCTCTGGCCGCTCTGTTTCGTGCTCATCGGAGTTGTCCTGCTGAACTATCGCGAAATGTGATTTGCAGAAGCCACTCTGAAGTAAGGAATTGGCGGAGAAAAATTCTGGTTCCGGGACGTGGACTCGAACCACGATACTCAGCTCCAAAGGCTGATGTCCTACCGATTAGACGATCCCGGAACTGGCCCAATTAGTGTAGCAGACGCCAGCAAATGCGCCCAAGAGCGGCCCGTCCACCGAGTTTCAAGCCCGCTCATTTTTCGTGCCATTCCTGGACGGCTGGTGATAACGTTTCTAAACCGGACCGCGTCAAACCGAAAATAGGCTGCGCGGCTCGAAACCTTTTCGATAGCTTGGACGTAGAAGAGACAGGGGAAACGCACGCATGAAACGCCGGCTATTGCTGCGTGAACCGATCGGTGTGGCCCTCGAGACCCTGCGCAGCCACAAAATGCGCTCCTTCCTGATGCTCCTGGGCATCATCCTGTCGGTTTCTACCCTCATCGTGGTCATCGCCTTAATCTCCGGGGTAAACGGCTACATCGCGGACCGCGTTGCAAATATGGGCTCCAATGTCTTTCTTTTGACGCGCTTTCCCATCATCACGGACGTCGACGAGTACGTGAAGGCCAACCGCCGCAACAAAAAGGTCACCTGGGACGACTTTGAATCTCTGCGCGACAATCTGAAGCTGCCGCAGCGCGTAGGGGTGGAGCTGCGCATTGATGGGAAAGTGCGCGCGGGTGCGCACGCCCTCAACGATACGAACATTCGTGGAGTCACCGCTAACATGGTGGATATCGACATCGTGACGCCTCGGGACGGACGCTACATCTCCGAGGGCGACGACCAGAGCCGGGCGCCGGTGACCATGATTGGCAACGACCTTGCCACGCAACTGTTTCCGGGTGTCGATCCCATCGGCCACGAACTGTTGATCGACGGGCGCCCCTTCCAGATTGTCGGCATTGCGAAAACCGTCGGATCGGCCTTCGGCCAATCGCAGGATAATTTTGCGTATATACCGATCCAGACGTAT
>DATNLB010000620.1:0-3982 GCA_035603095.1 Candidatus Acidiferrales bacterium | reverse complement strand
GTGCCGCCCGCGCCATGTACGCCGAAGGCGTCCAGCGCGTCATCATACCCGAAGATGGCCTTCACCTTCGTCACCATCCAGTAGCAGACCACGCCCGCGATCAAACCAATCGCCAGCGCCGGCATCGGCCCCACAAATCCGGCCGCCGGAGTAATCGCGACAAGTCCCGCCACCGCGCCGGAAATCGCGCCCAGTGCGCTCGCGCGTCCGTTCTTGAACCACTCCGCGGCACTCCAGCCCAGCGCCGCCGCGGCCGCCGCAAAGTGCGTCGCCACAAACGCGCTTGTCGCCAGGCTGCTCGCAGCCAGAGCGCTTCCTGCGTTAAAACCGAACCAGCCCACCCACAATAAGCAGGCGCCGATAAAGCTCAAAACCAAACTGTGCGGAGGCATTGGCTGCTTTGGATATCCGCTGCGTTTACCGAGATACAGCGCGCATACTAGCGCGGAAACGCCCGAAGAAATGTGCACGACTGTACCGCCGGCAAAATCCAGTGTCGGAAATTTTCCTCCGAGCGAAGCGTTCAGCAAGCCGCCCTTGCCCCACACCATGTGCGCCAGCGGCGCGTAGACCACCAGGAACCACAGGGTCAGGAAAAGCACCGTGCCGCTAAACTTCATCCGCTCCGCCGTGGCGCCAGTAATCAAAGCAGGCGTGATGATGGCGAACATCAACTGGTAGACCATGAAGGTCATTTGTGGAATCGTCCCCGCGTAATCCGGGTTCGGGTCCGCGCCCACGCCGCGCAGAAACGCGTGCTCGAAGCTCCCAATGAATTGGCCATCGCCTCCAAAGCACAAGCTGTAGCCGACCAGCGCCCACATCACCGTGATCAGCGCCATCAGCGCGAAGCTCTGCATCATGATCGCCAGCGTATTTTTTCGCCGCACCAGCCCGCCGTAAAACAGCGCCAGCCCCGGCCCCGTCATCATCAGCACCAGCGCCGCGCTCACCAGCATCCAGGCGTTATCCGCGGAGGACTGCGCCGCTTTCACATCCTTATCCAACTGCGCCAGCTTTTCATTGACTGCTTTTGGAATTTCCGGCGTGGCGGCTGTCGCGGAAGGAGTTGCTGAAGCGGCGGGCGTTTGTTGCGCGGAGAGGGGAACTACCGCGAGCAGGATGGTCCCAAGCACCGGGACAAGGCTGAAACTACACTTCCATCCTGCGCACTTCATAGATGTGTCCGCTCCGCTGGCTCTGGATTCGACTACCGGGGACCCGCCAATTCGTCGCCCTGCATTATACGCATGAGCGTTCCCCGTCGCAGTTTGAAATTTTTATTTCCTGGATTCGTTTTTCTGATGCGTCGCTCCCGTTTGGTTCTGCAATAGTCGGCATGTTCTTCTGAAATGGTTCCCTTTGTGCAGCTTACCCTCCGGCGTATAATGCCGTGCGGCGTGGCAAAATGGCCATCGCCCCTCAATGAGGATAGATTGACCCACTGCCATGACTGATCGGCCGCCCATGGAAATCAACGTCCGCCAATCCGGCGGGGTGTCGGTACTCGACGTTCGCGGCCGGCTCACCATCGGCGAGCCTGCCGAGCAGCTCCACGACGCTCTCGAATCCGTGGTCAAAGGGGGCGCGAAGAAAGTTGTGGTCCTCCTGAACGGCATCCCGCAGATCGACAGCTCCGGCATCTCCACGCTCGTGCGCATCTCCATCAAGCTCGCCCGCGAAGGCGGCGTTCTCCGCCTCGTCTGCGGCACCGGCCGAGTCCGCGACGCCCTCACTGTCACCCGCCTCGTCGAAGCCATCCCCACCTTCGAATCCGAATCCGCGGCTCTCTCCAACTTCTGACTCTTCCAGCCCGATCACCGATCCTGCCAACCCTGTGCTAAACTCCCGTTTCATGGTTGGGCGGAATCTTTTTCATCGGGCTCTCTACGCCGCCGTCTCTTTCATTTTATTCCTCAGCGGCGATCTCACTTCTTTCTCCCAAGAGGCCTCGCGCGCCGCGCTGCCGGAAACTGAAATTCGCGCGCTTGCCAATCGCATTCTTCAAAAAACCGGAAAAGTGGATTGCAAACCGGGGAATTGCACCATCCTCGTCGCAAACTTCACGCTTCCGTCGGGTGCCACTTCGCGGCTGGGCATGCGGATTGCCGATCAAGTTTCGCAGGAGCTTGCCTCTCAGCAGAACGCGATCAAGATTGTCGACCGTTTCCGTCTCCAGGCTTTCCTCGATGAAGGGCGCATTCCGGCCGCTCTTTTCAACAACGAAAAGGCCATCTGTTGGATGGGAAAGCAAATGGGTGCCACCACTCTTCTGAGAGGCACGACCGAGAATCGAGGTGGCCCGGGCCCGCTGCGCGTCCAGGCGAGCTTACTCTCTTGCCTGAAGGACAAAGCGGGCCCAGTAGAGGAATTCGCTTTTCCCGATTCTGGTGTCGAGTCTGATCTAAGCCCTTTAGAGCCCTTTTCCACAACTCTGCCTGCTCTTGACTCCCCCTCCATTCCTCTAGTCAGCTCGGCCGGAGCGGATGGAATTTCATCTCCGAGCTGTTTGTACTGTCCGAACCCGAACTACACCGATCCAGCTCGGGCAGCGAAATTCAATGGCACCGTGATCATGGCGGTAACCGTTTCCCCATTGGGGCGCACGATCGAGGCCAGGGTCGCTCGCGGGGCGCCTTATGGTGTGAACGAGACAGCCTTAAAGGCCGTGCGCGATTGGCAATTCAAGCCCGCCATGCGCGAAGGCGCGCCTGTCGCCTGCACGGTCATGATTGAGGCGACCTTCCGGCTCTATTAGCACAGGGAAATACTTGGATGGATTGTCTGGGAGATTCGCCTGCTTTAGGCAGCGAAACTTCCTACCCGCCCTTTTTCAGTTCCGCCAGCACCAGCTTCGCCACTTCTTTCAGCGTTTCGAACACGCCCAATCCCTGAATCGCCACGCCTTCCAAAACCGGCTCGCCTTTTTTCTGCAACTGCTTCGTCAATTCCGGCACCGCCATGGCGTTCGGCAAGTCGCGCTTGTTCAACTGCAGCACGTACGGAATGGTCGTAAAATTCAGGTTGTGTTCTTTCAGGTGCTCCATCAGGTTTTCCATCGTTTCGAAATTCGCGTCCAGCCGTTCCTCCTGCGAATCCGCCACGAACACCACGCCGTCCGCGCCTTTCAGGATCAGCTTGCGGCTGGCCTCGTAGAATACCTGCCCAGGTACGGTATATAAATGAAAGCGCGTCTTGAATCCGCGCACCGTTCCCAAATCCAATGGCAGAAAGTCAAAGAATAGCGTGCGGTCGGTCTCCGTCGCCAGGGACACCATCTTGCCCTTCTGGTTTTGTCCGGTATGGTCGTAGATCCACTGCAGGTTGGCGGTTTTTCCGCCCAGACCTGGACCGTAATACACGAGCTTGCAGTTAATTTCGCGAGCAGGAAAATTGATGAAAGGCACTTTGTCGTCAACCCGAATTCGGCCACAAACTTATAGCATACGCGGCGAAGGCAGGCCAGCCTTCCCGCCCCGCGTGTCACGTTGCCTGTACTGCACCTACAGTGTCCGCGATTCCGCCTCGAAGTCCACGTCCTATTTTCGCCCCATGCCTCCGTTCGGTAACGCCTGACGCCTCCCGCCCTTCCAAAGCGTCTTTGTTCGCATCCGTTGACGCCAGAATGCTGCTCTGCTAGCATGCGGCCCATGGCAAAAGCGCGTAAGCCCGCTTCATCGTCGTCAAGACATTCCAAGGGCACGGCGCGGAGTCAGTCTAAGTCACAGAAAAAAAAGACTTTCCCTCCCCCTCCGCCCTCCCAGCGTGGGGGTGTCGAACTGGTCGATCCCCTGGTGCAAGCGCAACTCAAAGTCTACGACGAAGCCCTGGCGCTCTTTCATCAGCAGAAATTCGCCCGCGCCAAGCAGGAACTTGAAAAAGTTCTGGAAGGCCCCAGCAAGGAACTCGCCGATCGCGCGCGCATGCATCTGAAAATCGCCGAGCAGCGCATGAAGCCTTCTCACGAGCAAAATCCCCGCAC
>DATNLB010000757.1:0-5207 GCA_035603095.1 Candidatus Acidiferrales bacterium | reverse complement strand
AGCCCTGCAATGAGCCCAAGTCGCGGAAGTTCATCGGCGATCTGTGTAGCATCGCGATCACAAACAGAACCCCGACACAGGTCCAAACGACGAGATGGAAGGCATCAATAAACGTCAGCGCATAGGCCTGCAGACGAACTTTGCCATCGAGGATGCCCAGGGCTCGTCCTGCGGCCCCTGCCAATCCGTTCGATTTCGCCGTCAAGCCTGCTGTCAAGTCTCGCACCGTAGCTACGCTAATCCAGTCGCCACTCTGCACCTGAAGTCCCAGCAGGTTCGAATGCAGTTTTTCGCGCTCAGCTATAAAACGGACCATTACGGCCACGCCGATTTGCCCTCCAAACAACCGCACCGTGTGGAAGAATGCAGAGAACGTCAGTGTTCGCTGCGGTACCGCTAACGCTCCGGAAGAGATAGCCTGCAATATCAGGGACGAAACCAGTCCCATGAAGGCGAACGATTGTCCGACAGCCATGAGCAGCTCCGTCCGGAAATAGTTCTCGGCCGACCAAGTGCTGGTGAAATTGGCGTTCATGAGGCACGCGAACGCAATCATGGCAAAACCGATGGCCATGAGCAGACGTGTGTCGAAGCCTCGGTTAAGAAGAAAGGCACCAAGAAACGCCAGGAGGAGCTCTGGAAGTGCTGTCCAAAGGATTGCGGGGCCAATTTGAGCAGCGTCAAAACCGCGCACCGCAAGCGTTTGCGGAATAATCAAGATAGTGGCAAGAAGAACGAAGCGAAAGGCGAACATCCCAACCGCCAGCAAATTCGTGTTCCATTTGCGGAGGTAAGGCAAATCCACCAGCGGATTAGGACTGCGCAGGCGACGCACAAGACTGCAGATCAACAAGAATGCTCCACCGATAAACAGCGCTGTGAACACTCCGGAGCGCCACCAGTCGAGTCGCTGTCCCTGATCGAGCGCGGCGAAGACCAAGGCGAAACCAGCACTGGCGTAGAAAAACCCGACGAAGCTCGGTGCAGTGCCAGATGTTCGTGGCTTCGGAGACTCAGGTATTCCGAAATAAACGCATGCCATCATCACGGGCGTGATGAGTGCCGAGGTCCAAAACATCCACTCCCAGGAGAGATGCTCCCGGTAGAAACCATAGAGAGAAGGCGCAAAATTGACGGCTTCTTCGACGCAAGTAGCATAGAGTGCTACCGTGAACGCAAGATAGCGGAGGGGGATGTTGCGCAGGGCAAAGGTCAGGGTCAGGGGATAGAAGGTGCCGGAAGTCAGGCCTGCGATGACCAGCAAGAAAATCAACAAGCTGTAGCTGTGGACTAACGGAAGTAAAGCGGAAACGACGAAAAACACGGCAGCGCAAACCAACAGAATTCGTCGCGCTCCGAACAAGGCTCCCAGATATACAGTGAACGGCCCGATGAACATGAGGGCGACATTAAATGCGCTTGCGATCCAGGCTCCGTCATCAAAGCCGATTCCCACATTCCCCTTGAGATCCGCCAAACCGAGAGATAACAGGCGGCCAGCCAGTGTTACGATCCCAGCGCCCATGACGACGCCTAGAATTCCCAGCAGCGGACTATGGGATAAATTCGACGGCAGAGCGGCGACCATTGGGGGAGGGCTGCCTGGGCGCTTAGTCGAAGAAATCGTAATGGTCGTGGCACTCATGATCTATTGCGCTTACTTTCTGGTTCGCACTTTTACAACCACAGACAGCCCAGGTCGTAACTGGGACGTCAGAGCCGAGTCATCGAGGCCGATTTTCACGGGCACCCTCTGCACAACTTTCGTGAAATTTCCGGTGGCGTTGTCGGGAGGTAGAAGTGCGAATTGCGATCCGCTTGCCGGTGCAATCTGCAGAACTCTTCCTTGAATAACCTGGCCGGGATAAACGTCGATACGAATCTCCGCAGTGTCAGCAAGTCTTATGTTGGTTAGCTGGGTCTCACGGAAATTCGCTTGCACCCAGCGTGTGTTCTCCACAAACGTGATTACCTGCGTTCCGGGGGATACAAGTTGCCCCGGTCGTACCTGTCGCTCACCGACCGTACCGTCAGCGGGAGCAAGGATCTTGGTGTAGCCCAAATTCACCCGCGCCACCGCGAGTCCGGCCTGCTTGGCGTGAAGGTCTGCGAGAAGCTGCATTCCTTGCGATTCCAAAACAGCTTTGCTGCGCCTCTCCGCTTCGACCGCCAATTCATTACTGTGGAGGAGGGTTCGAGCCTGCGTGAGGTCGGCCTCGCGACTGGCGGCCTGAGCAGCGAACCGTTGCTCATCCGCTATGGCCGCCTCGACTTTCTGCCGAGTCGCGGAATTTGTCTTGAGGAGGGCTTCTTGTCGCGTGCGTTCTGCCTGGGTGCGCAATACGTCCGCTTGAACAGCTTCCTTGCCGGCCTGCGCTGCGGCGATCTGGGCGTTCGCCTGATCGATTCCCGCCGCTGCCCGCTCAATCCGAGAATCCTGGAGACTGCTCTGGCGCCGATTATTTTCAATGGCGGCTTTTGCCGCTTCCACTGCAGCCTCAGCTTGCGCAAGCTGCGCTTCGTAGTCCTCAGCTTCCAGTTGAATGAGCACATCCCCTTTATGCACCTGCTGGTAGTCGCCTACATTCACCTCACGAACAAGACCGGGCACTTTCGTACTGAGAGGCGTGAGATCACCGCGTACAAAAGCGTCATTCGTAACTTGCTCGCTCGCGCTGCCTTCCCATGCATTCCAGTTGCGCGTGAGCGTGACAATTACCGCCGTCGCCAGTAGCAGTACAAGAACAGGCGCGCCGTACTTTTGCCAAGTTCCCTTAAGCCGCGGAGGCTCGTGTTCAACGCGTGTTGGCGAAGCCGGCGAGACCGGTGCGGTTGCCATGATCAGTCCCCTCCTGTAGTCAGGGCTTCAACCGGTAACATTGGGACGCTGGTCATTGATATATCCTCAGATTCGCAAGTTGATCCCTTATCTTCTTTTGCTCCCATTAGCTGCGCTTACCTGGTAGGGCACAGATCGCCAGCCCGGAACGTTCAGCGTGGGAGCAGGTTGGTTGTGGCCAGATCGATGATTTCGTCCCCTCTCCCGCTGAGAATCGCTCGCATCATGTACAAACTGAATCCCAACGCCTGCTCCAACATGATTGTGGGAGGCATCGAAAGCTCCTGCCGGTTTACCTTTACGTCCACGAGACATGGGCCATCATGGTCAAGTGCAGTTTGTAAAGCCGGCCGAAGATCTTCTGGCGCTTCCACTCGAATTCCCTTTATGTCGGCGGACTCCGCCAGCTTGGCGAAGTTGGGATTCATCAAGTCCGTGCCATAGGAGACCCATCCAGCGGCCTTCATTTCCAGTTCCACGAATCCCAGCGCGCCATTGTTGAAAACGATAACTTTGACCGGCAGGTCGAGCTGCCGCAACGTCAACAGGTCGCCCAGCAACATGGCAATGCCTCCGTCCCCCGAGAGGGTCACGACTTGTCGGCCCGGCATCGCAGCCTGTGCGCCGATGGCTTGAGGGAGGGCGTTAGCCATCGAGCCATGATTAAACGAGCCGAGCAGCCGCCGTTTTCCGTTCATGCGCAGATAACGCGACGCCCAGATCGTCGGCGTGCCTACATCGCAGGCGAAGATTGCATTCTCCGACGCCAGTTCATCAAGCAGCTTTGCCACGAATTGCGGATGAATGGGGGTGCGCCCTGGGCTACCTGTCGCCAGTTCGTCCAGTCCTTTGCGAATGTGGGCATAATGTCTCAGGCAAGCATCGAGGTAGTGTCGATCGGATTTGTCCTCAAGCAAGGGAAGGAGAGCGTCCAGGCTCTCTTTTACGGTGCCCACAACTCCCACATCCACTCGTGTTCGACGGCCGATCTGCTCGCCGCGCATGTCGACTTGGATGATCTTCGCGTCTCTTGGATAGAACTGTTGGTATGGGAAATCGCTGCCGAGCACCAGCAATGCCTCACAGTTCATCATGGCTTGATAACCAGAGGCGAACCCAAGAAGTCCAGTCATCCCGACGTCGTAGGGATTGTCGTACTCAATGAATTCCTTTCCCCGCAACGCGTGAACGATCGGAGCCTTCAGCCGCTCCGCGACCCCGAGGAGTTCCGCGCGTGCTCCGGAACAGCCCGCGCCGCCAAGAATAGTGACGGTCCTCGCATCGTTCAGCACTTTCGCCGCTTTCTCCAAGGTCTCTGAGGAGGGCAGCGTAGCCGAGGCCGACTGATCCAGGTCGGGAGAGAGCGGTTGCGAATTACAGTGCCGCAGGGCGATGTCACCGGGAATGATCACGACCGCGACGCCTTGTCTGGCGATGGCAGTGCGCATGGCGATTCCGAGCACGCGTGGCATCTGTTCCGGTTGCGAGACCAATTCGCAGTAGTAGCTGCAGTCCTTGAATAAGTGCTCGGGGTGAGTCTCCTGGAAATAACCGCTTCCGATTTCGGAACTGGGGACTTGCGCCGCGATCGCAAGTACGGGCACACGCGTGCGATGACAGTCATAAAGACCATTGATAAGGTGAAGATTCCCGGGACCACAACTGCCGGCGCACACTGCGATTCGCCCGGTGATTTGGGCATCGGCTCCTGCGGCGAAGGCCGCTGTTTCTTCATGACGCACGTGCAGCCAGTCAATTTGCGTACTTTTTCGTATGGCGTCCGTCAGACCATTAAGCGAGTCCCCCACGACACCGTAGACCCGTCGTACCCCGGCCGCGATTAACGTCTCGACGAACACCTCACTAACGGTCTTAGCCATAGTTCTCTCCTGAGTCAGAATCGGCCCGCGAGCGTAACGGACGTCCATGAGTGTGCGATTGGGGGACGTTCTCGGGCCGAGTGATCGCCTCCAGTGCGAAGATGAAAGACTCGTACGGCTTGCCGGTCGCTTGTTGTAGGCCCATTTCACAGGTTCGGTTCGCTGACAGGTAGACCTCGGCAGGATGCGTGTCGAGGTAAGCCTTTTCTTCCCGCGTCGCCGAGACAACGAGCTCAGGGTGCAGTAAGCCGCGATCGCCGGCGGTTCCGCAGCACGTCGTTCCGATTGGCACGATCACTTCGTGAGCGACGGCGCTCACTATCTCGATGAGCTTCTTTTCGAGACCGAGATGAATCGTGGAGCATGTGGGATGTACCGCCGCGCTGGACAGCTTTCGTTTGATGTGGAGGCTTGGGAGTAGTTGGTGAGCCCAGGCGATCGCGTCGAAGATCTGGATCTTGTTGAACCGCTCTTGTCGCTGGACGTCG
>DATNLB010000584.1:0-3262 GCA_035603095.1 Candidatus Acidiferrales bacterium | reverse complement strand
GGGGATGTAGCCCAGTTGGTTCTGACTGCCATTACGAAACCCTTTGCCCCAGAAACCGCCGGAGCCCACGGCAATCTTCGATTGCAAGAGTTGATAGCCGGCGCCCTTGGCGTCTTCTTCAGGGTGCAGAAAAGAAGTGATTCTTTCCCGCTGATACGGCTTGAGGATACGTCTGCTAACGGGAGGATAGAAAACAGCGCCCACCAGCAAAATCCCCACCAACGAAAATGCCGCCGCGTGTTGCCACTGCAAGCCCGCTAGAAAAGCGCCCACCACCAGCATGGGCATCAGCACGAGCGCCGTTCCCAAATCGGGCTGCTTGAGTATCAACACCAGCGGAACACCCACCAACAATCCTGCCTTGATCAGATCACGCAGATCAAGCTGTTCGGAGCGCACTTCCGCGAAGAAGCGTGCCAGCACAATGATTATAATCAATTTAACCAATTCTGACACCTGAACAAGTTCTCCCAGGGCCGGGATAGGTATCCAGCGCTTGGCGCCGAAATGGGTGCGCCCGAACAGCAGAACCGCGACGAGAGCTGCGAGGCCAATGAGATAGAGGATCGGAGCTTGGTCGAGAATCAGATGATAGTCCAGGCGAGAAAGCGCGAACATCAAGACGAAGCCGATAACCAGCCAGCGCACTTGTTTCACGTGCATGCCCTGAAGCGAGCTGCCGTGCGTGGTGGAGTAGACTTCGACCACGCCCAGCGCGCAAATCGTGGCGAGAATGGCGAGGAGCCACCAGTCGTAATCGCGGGTTCCCGGTGCGTCTTTCATGAGAGAAGCCGAAAGCCCAAAGTAGAATGTGGCCACAGGGGAGAAAGTCCGGCAGTGCCGCGGGCGCGGACCAGGGAGTTTCGCCTTTTTTGAAATAAAGTCATGAAATCCTTCAGCGCTGCGGCTCCGCGCTGGCGCGTGCCCGCATTACAGCTGCGCTGTCCTCTGGCTTCAGGGCCGCACGTGGAGCAACCACCGCCGCTGCAGCCGAGCCCTTCCCAGGTGCATCGCTCTTGATTTCTGCGGTGTACTGGCCCTGCGTCTTTTTGTTCTTCTTGTCGTAATAGGCTTTGATGACGTCTTTGACTACGGGCCCCGCTGCCTCGCCGCCATGTTTTCCGCTTTCCTGCACCAGCACGGCGACAACGATTTCAGGGTTACGGCGCGGCGCGTAGCCAACAAACCACGCATTGTCCTCGAATTTTTTCTGTTTCCCAAATTTTTCGCGCGTCGCGTAACCGATCACCTGAGCAGTTCCGGATTTTCCGCTCACTTCGATTCCTGGCAACCTGACGTTTCTGGCCGTGCCTCCGTCTTCGTTCACAACGCCGTACATAGCGTCGGTTATTTTTTCCACGGTTGGCTCGGAGAGTGCGAAGCGCTCTTCACCAACGTTTGGGGCATCCTTCAACAGGTGTGGTTGCTTGAAAACGCCGCCCATGGCGATTCCACTGATCATCCGAGCGAGTTGCAGCGGGGTGGCGATGACGGCGCCCTGACCGATGGCCACTGAAATCGTTTCACCGGCATACCATTTGCGATGATAGACGCGTTCGGCCCATTCAGCGGAAGGCATCAACCCGGGTTCCTCCGAGGGGAGATCAATTCCGGTCTTGTGTCCCAGGCCCAGCTTGCTGCCGTAGTAGGAGAGTCGGTCAATGCCCAGACGCATTCCCACGTTGTAGAAGAAGATGTCACAAGACTCGAGGATCGCTTTGTGCAGCCCCGCCACACCGTGGGAGCCCTTCCCGTAGATGTAACACTTGAACTGGCGGCCGTAAAAGGTGGCGTAGCCCGGGCAAAAGGTCGTGAAATTTTCCGGAGGATTCTTGTCTTCCAACATAGCCGTAGCAGTGACGATCTTAAAAACAGACCCCGGCGCAAGCTGCGCCTGAATCGCGCGGTTGAGCAAAGGCTTCTGGGGATCTTCGTTGAGATTCTTCCAGTCCTCCCCCGAGATGCGTACCGCGAAGTCATTGGGGTCCAGCGCGGGATGACTCACCATCGCCAATACTTCTCCGGTGCGCGGGTCCAGCGCGACTGCCGCACCGGGACGCGGACCCAAGGATTGCTCCGCGATCTGCTGCAGGTCGTAATCGATGGTTAGCTGAATCTGTTTGCCGGGAATAGCTTCCTGAGTGGCCAGGCGCTCCACTTCTTTGCCTACGCTGTTTACGACCACGCGCCGCATGCCGTCAGTGCCTTGAAGCAGGTCGTTGTACTGGTGCTCCAGGCCGGTCTTTCCGGCGAAGTCGCCGGGGCGGAGCTTGCCGTTACTCGCTTCGATCTGCTGTTCGCTGACTTCACCGACGTAGCCGGCAGCATGAGCAAGGAAGCCGCCAGGCAAGTATCGCCTGCGGGAGACGGAAATCATTTCCAGGACCGAAATGTCCGAGCGATGCGATTCGATGAAGTCAATATCGGCCCGCGAGGCGTCGGGTTTGATGATAATCGGCTGGAATTTCGGCAGATTCTTGGTATTCGCGAGCTGGTCCTGCAAATCATCTAGAGGGATTCCCAGGCCGTCCGAAATACGCGGGAGATACTTTTCCACAAGAGCCGGATCATCGCGGAGGAGCAGGACGCTGAACGCCGGCCGGTTGTCCACCAGCACGCGGCCATCGCGGTCCAGCATCCGGCCGCGCGGCGCAATCACGGGGATGTAGCGCACGCGGTTGCGCTCGGCCATCGAGCCGTACTTATCGGCGTCGATGACCTGGAGCTTCCAAAAGCCGAGCAGCAACACGCCGATCATTCCTACGATGATGTAGGAGGCCACGGCCAGCCGCCCTTGCGGCAATCGATTGTCGTTGCGAAACCAGTAGGACACGAAAACCCCGCGCGCGAGTATTTCCATCTCAGGGCTGCATGCCCGCTCCGGCCCTCTTTACTATTGAACCGGCCGGACTGAACTCGCGTCACGAAAAAATCCACAGCGTGGGTTTCGAGTTGACCCCGACTCAATCGGAGTCACGCCGAAAATGTCCGTCGAAAATTTCCTCGACCTGGGAAACGAAAAAATTCCCCGGAGCTCCCGAATCACCGCCGGACTGGGCTGCGTGAAGCAACAACAGTCTTTTTAAAAGTATCATGCTGCTTGAGCGGGCCGCAAGCCGTCCCGGAGTACAGGTTCCAGGAGCGCATTGGTTTTCTTGCATGGTCGCGGTGTTGCGTTTGTTGCCGTGGCTGCGGGTATCACGCTATCGTAGGCAATTCACTTATGACCCCTGAAACGAACAGGGAAAAGCCGTTGCGGCTG
>DATNLB010000375.1:0-2844 GCA_035603095.1 Candidatus Acidiferrales bacterium | reverse complement strand
GATGCCCTGAAACCGCAGCCAGGTAGCCGCGTCCAGACTGCGCATGCCGTGATGGCAATAGCAAATCACTTCGTCCACATCCGGAAGCGTCTGCAGGCTTGCCGCCAGCGAGCCGAGCGGAACATGTTTTGCGCCCTCGATGCGGCAAAGATCGTATTCCCAAGGTTCCCGAACATCTACCAAATGTACCTTTTCGCCGCGGTCGAGCCGCGCTTTTACGTCGGCCGGCGTGATCTCTAAATCATCCATCTATTTTCCTTTCCAAATTGGCGGGCGCTTTTCAAGGAAAGCGCGGACGCCTTCCCGTGCATCATGGGTCTGCATCAGCTCTGTCAAGTATACGCGCTCCACTTCTTCGAGTTGCTTTGCGAAGTCCGCAAAGTGGATACGTCCCAGAGTCTTACGAGTTAACTGCAGAACGCTGGGGCTCAAAGTTTGAAGTTCTTCGAGCAGGGTGTCCAATGCAACGGACAGTTGGGCATCGGGAACCACGCGCGTGACAAGGCCGAGGCGGCCGGCCTCCGCCGCGTTGATTTGTTGGCCAGTGAGGATCAGATGCGCGGCAGCGCGCATTCCAATAAGGTGAGGCAGCGTAACCAGCGCAAGGGGAGGAAAACAGCCTAGCTTGATCTCCGGCTGGCCGAACTGTGCGGATTCCGTTGCGAGGACAAAATCGCAGAAAGTTGCGAGTTCCATGCCGCCGCCGAGACAGTAGCCGTGGACAGCGGCAATTCTCAGGCAGTCGGCGACAGCGAGCCTGCGAAAGACGGCGTGAAATGCGGAGAGCATTTTCCCGACGCGCTCGGGAGCATGATCGGCGATTTCCGCTCCGGCGGAGAAAGCCTTCTCGCCCGCGCCCTGAAAAACCAGGAAATCACATTTAGGCAGAGCGCGTTCTAGCACCGCATCAAGCGCCTGCATCATCGAAGTGTCGAGAATGTTGAGCGGCGGGCGGTCCAGCGTGATCCACGCCGTGCGATCTTCGAGCCGCAGCTGAATCGTTTCGTTGCCGATGGTCATTATTGTCGCGGCGCTCGGACCGGAAAAGCTACTTGCCCTGAAATTTCGGATGCCGCTTTTCGAAGAACGCTCGAATTCCTTCGTTGCAGTCCTCCGACAGGTAACAACGAATCTGTTCCTGGACTTCATTATCGAGAGCCCGGGCAAGTTCCTTTTCCTGACTGGCAAAAAGCGCCTTCTTCACCGCGCGGATGGCCAGCAACGGACCATGAGCAATTTTTTGAGTAAGTTTCTTCACTTCCGCTTCGAGCTGCGCGGCCGGAACAACCTGATTGACGAGGCCAAGTGCGAGCGCAGTTTTCGCGTCAATCATGTCGCCGGTATAAAAAAGCTCCGCGGCTTTTGCAGGCCCCACCAGCTGCGGCAGGAAATACGTCCCGCCATAATCGGGAAATAATCCGACCTTGGCAAAATTCTGCCCAAAGGTCGCTTCTTCCGCGGCAATCCGAATGTCCGCAGCCAGAGCGATGTTCATGCCCGCCCCTGCGGCGGCGCCATTCACAGCGGCGATCACGGGCTGGGGCATGGTGCGCATCTTGAGAACCATTTGCATGCCGGCGCGCAGCAGCGGTTCCAGTTGGTGCGTGGCGCCCGTCTGGCGGCCTTTCCCCAGCGCGCCGAGATCACCGCCGGCGCAAAAAGCGCGCCCCGCACCCGTAATGACCACCACGCCGATGCTCTGATCCTCCGCGATGCGGCCGAGCGCGTCGTTGACGGCCATCGCCAGTTCGTTGTTCAGCGCGTTCAACCGGTCGGGGCGATTCATTACCAATGTGGCGATGCCATCGTGCTTCCCTTCCAGGATGACCGGGCCGGCTTGCGCAGGTTGTGGAGTATTGCTCACGGGCAACTCCGTTCAGTGGCTTCCGGCCTCGTGTTCTTTTCCGATGCGAGCGACGAGCTGTGCCAGCTTTCTAAAATGGCGCAGCTTCTCGCTCCTGCCCGTGGCGTTCGCGCCGCTGGTGGAAGGCAGGACGTACACGCGCGCGCCGTAGAGCAGCTCCTTCTGCAAGCCAAATTTGCATTTTCGCTGGGAAAACTGTTCGTAAGTAAGCTTTCCATTAAAGGCCACGACGTGAGGAGCGAATTCCTCGAGCTTCTGCGAGAGGACGATACGGCCTTCGGCGTAGTCTTCACGCTTCAGTTCCTCGATGCCTTTCGTGGGACGCTTCACCAGGTCCGTAAGTCCAACGCCGAATTCGATCACCCGCTTGTCGTCGTGGTAGTCGAAGGGCTCCGGCACAACGCCGCTCTTGTAGAGCATCGGCCAGAATTCGTTCCCGCGGCCCGCATAATAATGGCCAACGCGGACGGAGGACTCGCTCGGATTGCAGCCGACGATCACGAGCTTCATGCCTTTGCGGAGATGGTCGGGAAGTGTTCGCATTACGCCAGCTTACTATGCCTTTTGATTTTACTACTTAGCCGTGAAGTAAGAAGCGCGCATTTCGACATAGGCGGCCAAGCCTTCCTTGGCATCCTCGCTGGCAAAAAGAAACTGCCGGAGATCGCGCTCGATGCCATTCGCAAATCCAGTTCATCGTGCCGTAAACGCGTAGAACGGCGAACTGAGGTTTGAGAGCCGAAGCGAAGACGGCGGGAAGCGTGTTCGTCGAAGAGCTCCCGCGCCAGATTGTACTAGCGGTGCCGCCAAGCGGCAACTTCCGCGGGACTAGGGTTTTCGAATTAGTCCCCTGGATGGGTGTCACCTCTCCCAGTGGCAGGAGTCGCCGCAATACGCTCTAAGTAGCTATCATTGAACGACTTGAGTGTGGCTTCGCAACGGCCACCTATGCCACGCAATTCTCAAGGAGCAACAACACC
>DATNLB010000572.1:0-5267 GCA_035603095.1 Candidatus Acidiferrales bacterium | reverse complement strand
CGGCTCCGGCGAGGGATTGAAGCTTGATTTTGATCCGAAGGAGCTCCCTGCGCTGCCAGCGGGATGGGTTCGCGATTATTTCTTTTATGCCGACGGCTTCGAAAAGGATCTTGATTTTTACGCGGCGGACGCGTTCACCGTCGAACCGTTACCAAGGCATTCACTTCTGCCGTATCCGTATCCCGAGGGTCGAGATTATCCGGCCGATGCGGAACACTTGGGCTACCAGCTGGAGTACAACACGCGAGCGCGTTCGGAACGCATGCCGCCGAGCCTACGCTACCAGTATTCTTCGCCGCACTGAGGCGGCGCACTTAATCCCAAAGCACCGGAAAGCACGCGCGCTTTTTGCGATCGCCTCGGAGAGCGGCAACTCGTGGTCCGCATTTGCAAATGTCCGTGGGAACGCCCGTTGCCAGGTACCTGCTTTCGGGGGTCCACAATTGGACTTTAAAGAAACCAAAATTTGGATATATCCGGCCACAAGAGTAGGATGCTCGGCAAGGAGATACCCGTGTTCACCCCGAAAAGGAAGGTTTGGCATATCGTTATTGTACTGGCTGTTTTCACCCTCGCGGCAATTTCGTCCGGCGCGAATGACGTTGCTTCAAGCATCGTGGACAGCCAGACATTCTTGAAGAAAAATATGACACCCGCGGGTCCACCTGCCAGCGCTTCGGCTGCAGCCGTCGAGAAACTCCTCGGCCAAATGACGCTGAAGGAAAAAATTGGCCAGATGACGCAGCTGGATATCGGCATGGTCACCGACGGAATGGACCAGTCCATTCGAATCAATTCCGAGAAACTGCACAAAGCCGTCGCCGAATACGGTGTGGGTTCCATCCTCAACGTGCATGACCAAGCCTTGTCCGTGGAGAAGTGGCACGAGATTATCCGGGCCATTCAGGAAGAGGCGAAGAAAACCCGGCTGCACGTCCCGGTGCTCTACGGCATCGATACCATCCACGGGCCGAATTACATTGTCGGCAGCACTCTTTTTCCCCAACCGCTCGCGATGGCCGCGACGTGGAATCCAGAGCTGATGCTGCGCGGCAGCCAAATCGCCGCTGCGGAAACGCGCAAGGCCGGAATTCCATGGGTGTTTTCGCCCGTGCTCGACGCTGGGCGGCAGCCGCTGTGGCCGCGTTTGTGGGAAACGCTCGGAGAGGATACTTATCTCGCGACGGTGATGGGTGTGGCCACAGTTCGGGGTTATGAAGGCAGCGATCTTTCGAGCCCCGCCAGCGTTTCTGCCTCGCTGAAACATTATGTGGGCTATAGCTATCCCACCAACGGCGGTGACCGCAGCCCCGCGCTCATTCCGGAGAATACTTTGCGCGAATATTTTCTGCCCACGTTTGCCGCCGCTTTGAAAGCGGGCGCCCACACGGTGATGGTGAATTCGAGCGAAGTGAACGGAATCCCCGGCCATGCCAACGGCTATTTGCTCAAAGACGTTTTGCGAGGCGAACTCGGCTTGCAGGGATTCGTTGTTTCCGACTGGGTGGACATTAAGAAGCTTGTTGGCGTGCACCACATTGCTTCAAATGAGAAGGAAGCGACGCGCATCGCCGTGCTCGCGGGGATCGACATGAGCATGGTGCCGAGCGACTACAGCTTCAGCAATCTGTTGCTCGAGCTGGCGCAGGAAGGGAAAGTGCCCACGAGCCGCATCGATGAAGCGGTGCGGAGAATTCTGACGGTGAAGTACCAGCTCGGGCTATTCGACGATCCGCTGCGCGGGATGGATTCGAAGACGGTAATCGGTTCGCCGGAATCGCGGCAGGTCAGCCTGGAAGCCGCGCGCGAGTCCATCACTCTTCTGAAAAACGAAAACCACACGCTGCCACTTGCAAAGACGGCGCACGTTCTCGTGACCGGGCCGGACGCCGACTCCTTGATTTCGCTGAATAACGGGTGGAGTTATACGTGGCAGGGTGACCGCGCGAGCGCGTATCCCAAGGATCGCGCGACGATCCTCAAAGCCATCCAGGAAAAAATCGGCGCTGCCAATGTCACCTACGTGCCCGGCGCCACCTACAGCAAGGAGATTGACATTGCCAAGGCCGCGGAAGCGGCGTCAAAAGCGGATGCCGTCGTGATTTGCCTCGGAGAGTGGGCTTATGCGGAAACGCCGGGCAACATTCCTGATCTCACCCTACCCGACGCGCAGCTCGATCTCGCCCGGAAAATCATGGAAACGAAAAAGCCCGTTATCCTGATGCTCACCGAGGGGCGCCCGCGCATTATCAGCCGAATCGCGGATCCAGCAGGAGCGATCGTGATGGCCTATAACCCCAGCAATGAGGGCGGCCAGGCTATTGCCGATGTTCTTTTCGGCGATGTGAATCCCAGCGGCAAGCTGCCTGTTACGTATCCCCGCTCGACGAACCGCCTCTTCGCCTACGACCACAAAGTATTTGAAGGGGAAGATTCTGGAGAAGGGAAAATGCTGAGCACGCCGCAATTCGAATTTGGTTCGGGGTTGAGCTACACGAGTTTCTCGTATTCCGATTTGCACGCTGCTCCGGCCACGGCTTCGGCGAGCCAGACGGTGCGCGTGGACGTAACGGTGAAGAACAGCGGCGGCCGCGCCGGCAAGGAAGTCGTTCAACTGTACCTGAGCGAACGCTTTGCGAGCGTGACGCCGCCATGGAAGCGGCTCAAGAGATTCGCGAAAGTGTTGCTCCAGCCGGGGGAGAGCCGGCAAGTCTCTTTCGAATTGACGTCCGACGATTTGTCCTTTATCGGAGCCGATAATAAGCGCGTCGTCGAGCCCGGAGTCTTCGACGTGAGAGTCGGCGGACTCCAGCAAAGTTTCGAATGGAAGTGAATACGGCGAGTCCCGCGGCTGAACGGCCAGTCGTCCTGCGCTAAGGCTTTCTGGATTCCTGGAACGCCTCCAGCGGATCGCGGTAGCACTGCTTCCAGAAGTTTTCGGGAGAAAGTGTGCCGGCGGTAAACTGTTTTAAGGTCGCGAGCGTGGTTCCCACGATGCCGCCGTCCGCCGAATCGAAGATTATAACGACGCCCTCAACCGCTGAAGGCAATGCGGCGTCATCCGCCGCATATTTCTGAAAAAGGGAGCTAGCAAAGGCGAGCTTCGCGCGCGCGCCCGATTCCTTGGGGTCCTGCGAAACGGGCTGCGCGGTGAAAATTTTCACTGCCTTTCCCTTCAAGGGCTCCCAATCTCCGGGAAATGGACTATTTTCTTCGCGCACGATGCGGAACGCCGCTATTTCTGCCGGAGCGGTAGCGTCCTGCGAATTGAGCCGCGCGGCGATGAATTCCGACAACTCGAGATTGTTTCGGCGGATATACCCGCGCGAAGGCCCGGAGATCTGCACGTGAATCCACTCGCCTTCCGCGCCGATGAATTCGAACTCGTCCTCCGCGGCGGCGTTGAACAGCACGTGTGCTCCTTCCGCAGGCTTCGTGAGCACTGGCGCACCCGCTTTTTTCACGACCACCAGGTTCCGTGGGTGCGCCTGATTTTTCTTGATTTCCTGCAAGCTTTGAAGTTCCGCGTTCAATTCCCTCATGTGCTTTTCTTCGGCTTCCCGATCGGACCGGAGTGAGCCCAATTCATCGGCCGTGCTTCCCGATTTTGCCGCAGGATTTGCGGCCGCGGGAATTTGAATACCGGGGACGCCACCAAGATCGAGCTTCGGTTTCGGAGCGGAGATCGTGGAATTCGAAAGCGCGCGCGCCATGGAGGAGGCCGGCTTGCTGCCAAACTTTTCTTCCAACCGGTCCAAAAGATCAAGTTCCAAGCGCCCATTGGACGGCAGCACCTGATAACCGGACTTTGCGGGATCTTTGTCCGCGTACCACGCCGTGATTTTAGCGGTGACGCGCACGATCGTACCGCCGGCTGTTCCCGGGAGCACCTCGATGGAGAATTGATAAAAGGCGCGTTCGTATTGATTGAGCGGCTTGTCTCCGGTCGCCACAAAGCCGTCCACAATCGGGAGCTTTTGGCCTGAATACGCTTGCAGGTCCTTCAGCGCGCTTTCGACTTCTTCCGCGGACTTCGCAAAGGCGCGAGCGTAAGGCACAGCTTGAGGAAGAACCCCCGCCGTCAACAACAGGCTGAGGACTCCGCCAAGTCCTCCCATTCGAATGATTGCATTGAGGAATTTCCGTCCAGGTCTTTTCACGGAAGAGTTTCCAATTGATCCGCGGGCATCCAACCGCGCCGGCCGTCCGGTGTTTCCACGCCGTACCAGTGCGGCGTGACGATCATGATGACCACTTCGGTATACGCCGCGAGAGTCTTCACGTTAGCAGCCGCGCGGAAGGGAGCGGCCTTCAGGTCCGCGCCCGGCGCCTTCACTCGGCGCTCCACTTCATGCCGCATCGCATTGATGCGCTGCTCCAGATCTTGCACGGAAGACTGCGCCGCGGCCAGACGCGTGGTCTCGTCTTCCCGCTGGCGGATCACCGTTTGCCGCACCAGTTCCGCACTCTCCAGGCGGCGTTTCGCGTCGGCGGCCTCCTGTGAGGCAATTTGGATAGCCTGGAGGTGATCCTGGAACACTTTGAATTCGCTCGTCTCCACAGTGAGGTCCGATGGATGCAATTTCCGTCGGGTGGACTCCACGTAGACGGCGTCGATCCGCAGGCGAAATCGTCCGGGGCCGCTGCCGATGAGAACATAGCGCACCGCAATCGTGCCCTGATCCGCGCTATCCAGAAAATGCCGGGGCGCAATGGCGTCTTTGCGTATCTTGTAGAAAACCTGTCCCGGTCCTTGCCAGGGTTCGAACAGCGGAGTCGACTCAACTACAATCGCCCCGGTCAGAGTCGGCTGTTTGTCGAAGATGTATGTCCCATGGATGATCTGATCCTCGAGGACTTCATTGAGTGCTTGAATAACCTCAGCGGAAGAGCCTGAAAATTCAGCCGAGAAACCAGGACCTGGATTTTGATCGTGAGGCGGGCGGTTGGCACGGGAGGAGACTGCCGCCAGGCATGCAAATACAAGATAACAAACGAAAACCCGCCAATGTCTGTCGTTGCGCTTCCCGCCCTGCAACTTAACCCCAGGCCCTTTCAAACCCGCTCCGTTCGAATCCTCTTGGGATTTCTTCTCTGACTTTGTGGCGCAGCAAACTTTGCGGCAAAGCAAACTTTGTTTTTGGCCCGCTTAGCGAGAATAGCACTTCTTCTTGCTTCTACCCGGCATATGACCGTCAAATTCAACGCCTCGCACGCTTTTCAAATTGCAGGCCGAGCAATTCCAATGAAAGAATCAGATAATCCCG
>DATNLB010000143.1:0-5212 GCA_035603095.1 Candidatus Acidiferrales bacterium | reverse complement strand
CGCCAACACTTTATTACCCGCCGCAAGGCCCGCTTCGACAATCGCGCGACCCAGACCGCGAGAACTGCCCGTCACTAACCAAACTTGCGCCATTCATCCTCCTATTATTCGCAATCGGTTCCTCAGGATATAAGAACTCATGGCGAAGTCGTAGCTATGTCGAAATCGGGTAGTGTCTCGGTTTGAATTTTCAGGCCGATCCCGTTTTCCGTCCTGGTAGGGTCTAAGTCTGAATCTCTGAGCGCAGTCCGCCGGGCCAGCCGCGCGATTAACCAGGAGCGTGCGACAACCGAATCACGTCATCCGCGATTAAATCGCTGGCCACCAGGTGGAGCGGCGGACGGGGGCCGGCGGGTGGCGCATCTATAAAATACTGGAAAACGGGGGGACAGTGTCCCTGGATTCCCCAATCAATACACGTGTTACGGTTTTTGAGTTGACTCGATCGGCGCGACTTTAGCCTGGCACTGCCGACTTGCCGGGCGCGTTAGATAGGAGATCGCCAGGATCAGCAACAGCACCAGCGGCTCGTACGCTAGAGGGCCATCTTTCGCGAGATAGTGCGCAAAAAATGCGCAGATCCACGCGAATGCCAAACCGGCGTAGGCCCACTCTTTGAGTATGGCCATGCCGGGAACGATGAGGGCGATGCCGCCCAGGGGTTTGGCGATTCCCAAAATAACGCGGAGCTGCTGCGGATATCCCACATGCGTGAATGCCTGAACCACCTGTGGACTGCCCGACAGGTAGGCGTATCCGCCAAGGAGGGACATCGCCGCCAGAAGAACGGTGGTCACCCAATAAGTTATTTTGCGCGCCATGGAGCTGAGTCTCCTTTCGAGAGGAATCCTAACACGTCGGGCTGGCGGGTGGGACATTCTCAACGCGGCGGCTACAGTTCTAGCGGCGTTTTCACGAGCCGAGCGATACTAGGTCCGAGCCTTGTAAAATCGCGGACATTCCAGGTGAGCAAAATATCCGCTCCTGCCTTCAGTGCGCAATGAGCAATGAGTGCGTCATAGGCGGCGCCACCGACGATGGTCCCAGAGGAAGCTAGCTCGAGAGCGGAAACGTATTCCTGCTCGCTGAGCGTAATCAGTGCGAGCCTTTCGCGTATTTGCTTTACGATGCGTATGCCCTCCGGCCCAGTGATCCGGGGCCGAAGTGGCAGGCTAGTGGGGGTGGCGTAGACCTCGCCGAGCGTGCGAAGCGCGCAGAAATCGTCTTTTCCGGCTTCAAGGAATAATTTTGTACACGATGCTGCGGGTGGTCAGCATAGAAAACCGGAACCAGAACAGAGCTGTCGAAGAACCGCTTCAAGAACGCTTGCCCAGGATGTGCTGCGCCCTTTCTTCCCGGACTTGGCGGATAGCATCATCGACGACGCGCAATGGCAGGGGCCTCCCGGTACGGTAGACAAATAACCCATTTTCCCAAACCATGCCACTGCCCTCCGAACGTGCCTCATCTTCTGGCTTGGGCGGTAGCTGATTTTCCACTAACTGCTCAAGATACTCTCCCAAAGACAACCCTTTGGCAGAAGCCAGGGCTTCGAGCGCGGCAGCGATTTCGGGTTTTACATCCAAGGTCATGGAGTACTTCTCCAGCTTACCGCCTAAGTTTAAGTGACGTATCGCTCCCTGTCACGCGGTAATCCCGCCCTTTGGAGTGCGGCGGCTCGGCGCCGCTTTCCCGCGGCGAAAATCAGCCGAGCTGGTGTTACGCCAGGCTTCAACCCAATTTCCAATTTCGATTTTCGAATTTCGGTTCTCTACCCGAAGATGTCTTTGACCTTGTCAAAGATTGAGGAGTTGCGGTCGGCCGGCTTGTTGTCGACTCTTATCGTGTAGCCGAGCTGTTCCATCAGTTTGCGCTGCTCGCGTGTCAGTTTCGTGGGCGTCAACACCAGCACGTGGTAGTACAAATCCCCTTTGCCGCCGCCCCGCGGATCCGCAAGTCCCTTGCCTTTGACGCGAAAGACGGCGCCGCTCTGGGTGCCTTCGGGAATCTTCAACTTCTCTTCCCCGTTCAATCCGGGTACTTGCAATTCCGTGCCAAGCGTTGCCTGTGCGATGCTCAATGGGATGGTGCAATACAAGTCCGCGCCGCGTCGTTCAAAGAACGCATGTTCCTTGACTTCGAGCACAACGTATAAATCGCCCGCCGGGCCGCCATTTGGCCCCGGCTCGCCTTCGCCGGCGACACGCAGCCGTGTTCCCGTGTCTACGCCCGGCGGAATCCGCAGCTCGATGGTCTTCTCGCGCTCGAGGCGTCCTTGTCCTCGGCACTCCAGGCACCGCTCCTTCACAATTTGTCCCGCGCCCTGGCACGCCGGGCACGTCCGCGAGATGGTAAAGAAACCCTGCTGGTAAGCTAACTGTCCGCGGCCGGCGCACGTCTGGCAGGTCTGAACGCCCGTGCCTTTTTTTGCGCCCGTGCCGTTGCATGCCTCGCAATATTCCTGGCGCGGCAGCTTGATCTTGGTGGTCACACCCGCGGACGCTTCTTCGAACGTGAGCGACATGTCGTATCGCAAATCGGACCCGCGCTGCGCGCGGCCGCGCCCACGCCGTCCGCCGCCTCCAAACAGATCCTCGAACCCGAAGAAATCTCCGAAAATGTCGTGGAAATCCTGGAAGACGGTGTGGTCAAATCCCTGCCCGCCTACGCCGGAAAGCCCTGCATGGCCGTACGTGTCGTAAACTTGCCTCTTCTGGGCATCGCTCAACACGCTGTACGCTTCGGTGCATTCGCGGAACTTTACTTCCGCCTCGGATTTGTTTTCCGGATTGCGGTCCGGATGCCATTTCAGCGCAGATTTGCGGTACGCGGATTTAATCTCCTCGACCGCCGCCGTCCGCGTCACGCCCAGCACTTCGTAGTAATCCCTTTGATTTCCCTTGGCCATGGAAACTCTCGAGCTCCTTTAGTTCACTGCTTTTTTTGATGCGGGATTCGGATGCACGGCTACACGCACCATTGCCGGACGCAGTACTCGTCCATGAAACACATATCCCGGCTGAAATACCTGCAGAATGGTGCCGTCTTCGTGGTCCGTTGTTTCGGCGCGATCGACCGCCTGATGAAGATGCGGATCAAATGACTTTCCAACGGGATCGGTCCGCTCTACTCCGAGCTTCGTCACACTATCCAAGAGCTGCTTGTAGATGAGCTCAAACCCTTTGCGGTAATTGTCGTATTCGGCCTCCCGGTGCGCCGCCAGCGCGTGCTCGAATCCGTCGATCACCGGAATGAGTCCTTCGATCACCCGCGCCGTGGCGCGCTTCGATTCTTCAAAGCGTTCCTTCTCGATGCGCTTCCGGTAATTGTCAAAGTCGGCCTGCCGCCGCAGCAGCGTCTGGCGCAATTCTTCCAGGTCCGCTGTGAGTTTGGCCATCTCTACGTCGGCTTTCGCCGTATCAGCGGCCACCGCCTGGGCTTCCGCGGATGGTTCGACGTTGGCGTTGTCGGGATCTTTGTTGATATTGAGATTGATCTTCATTTCCTTGTCGCTCAAGTTTTCACTTCTCCTGCGCCAAAAATTTCTCAAGTCTTGCTCAACGCTTCGCTGAAGAGCTGAGCCACGTAGGCCACGGCCGTCATCGCCCGCTCGTAGTGCATGCGCGTCGGCCCCAGCACGCCAAGCGAACCTTGCACCAAATCGTTCCTTGTGTACGCGGCGCTGATCAGCGCCAGGTTCTCTCCGGCTTCCGACATCTCTTTGATGCCAATTTGCACGTGAACGGGTTCAGGCGTTTCAATGCAGGCATTCAGCACCGTCACGAGCCGGTGCTTCTCTTAAATGGCCGCCAGTAAATCACGCAACTGCGCCTGATCCACAAATTCGGAGGCGCCAATGATCTGCGCGGTGCCTTCGACGTGCACGTGCAAGGCGGATTCGTCTCCCAACACTGCCGGATCGCATAGCGTCAGAGCGCTCTGCGCCATGCCTTCGTATCGCTCGCGCTCCGTTGCGAGCTTCTGCAGAAGATCAGCCCGAATCGCTTCCAGCGTCCACCCCGAATAGTGCCGGTTCAAAAATTCCGCTGTCGCGTCCAGCTCCCCTTGGGTGAACAACCTGCTTGGCCGCAGAATTTTGTCGCGCGTATTTCCGCCCGGCGAGATCAGCACAACTACTACGCGGCCGTCCGGCAGCAGCCACATCCGCGCGTGTTCCAAAACAGTCTTGCCCAGCGGCGGCGACACAATAATGCCGAGGCCGTTCGAAACCTCCGCCAGCACGTGTCCAGCGCGTTCTGTGATTTCCGTTGCGCTGGTGGCGCCGCCCATTTCCCGCTGGATCCATTCGCGGTCCACTGCCGTAATCGTGGCTTGCGATGCAATTTCTTGCGCAAAAAACCGGTACGCCGCAGCCGTTGGCACGCGTCCCGCCGAGGTATGAGGTTGGTACAGAAACCCGGCATCTTCCAGGTCCGCCATGATGTTTCGAATCGTTGCGGTGCTCAGCGTTTCTTCAAAGCCTTTCGAGATCACGCGCGAAGATACCGGCTCGCCCGTCTCAATGTAAGCACGGACGATGTCCGCCAGAATCTGGCGGTTCCGCCGTTCTTGGAGGGCAGAATTCCTCATACCAGCACTCTACTCCTAGTGCCAAAGAGCGCTACTTATATTGTAGGAAGCGTGTCAAGCGTGGTCAACGTGAGCTCCCGCCTGCGTTGACGTAAAGATTGGAAGGGGCATGATTTGCCTGCCCCCTCGATTCGAATCTCGTCATGTCGATGGGTGCGACGAAACGTTCGTCAGTTCGCTGAGCGCAGGACAAAGCTAATTGTTATCGATCTGGGCGCGCTGGAGCTTGTCAGAATAATCGATGTACACCGTTTTCCACTCGGTGAAAAAATCGATGGCGGCGATGGCCGCTTCGCGGTGGCCGTTGCCGGTTTGTTTCGTTCCGCCGAAGGGCAAGTGGGTTTCTGCGCCGATCGTCGGCGCGTTTACGTAGACAATTCCGGTGTAGAGATCGCGAGTGGCTTGGAAGGCGCGGTTCACGTTCCGCGTGTAAATCGAAGCGGACAAACCGTACGGCACGCCATTCGAAACATCTATGGCGTGTTCCAGATTGTCGATCGGGATCACGGACACAACCGGCCCGAAGATTTCTTCCTGCGCTATGCGCATTCTCGGCGAGCAATCGCCAAACACGGTAGGCGCATAGAACCAGCCCTTCGCGTGAGCGCCACTGTCCATTCGA
>DATNLB010000655.1:0-11794 GCA_035603095.1 Candidatus Acidiferrales bacterium | reverse complement strand
ACAAACGGGAAGGCGAAGCTGCGCGCACAATTGTTTGGAAGTGGCGCGATTCTCAACGAAGTGCTGCACGCGCAGGAGATTCTCGAAACCAAGTACGGCGTGGCCGCCGATGTGTGGAGCGTGACCAGTTACAAAGAGCTCTACAATGACGGCATTGAATCCGAGCGCTGGAACCGTTTGCACCCGGGCGAAAAGGCGCGCGTGCCCTACGTCACCAAGTGCCTCGCGGACGCTCCCGGCGTGCTGGTCGCGGCTTCCGACTACTTGAAGACCTTGCCCAATATGATCAGCAAATGGATGCCGCGGCGCTTGGCGTCACTCGGCACCGATGGCTTCGGACGCAGCGAAGGCCGGGCCTCGTTGCGTGACTTCTTCGAGGTCGACTCCCGTTTCATTACGCTGGCCACGCTGCATGAGCTTTTTGTGGACGGCAAGGTCGAGCGCTCTGTCCTCGACAAAGCCATCAAAGACCTGGGCATCAATGCCGACAAGCCGAATCCGGTTGTGTCGTAAGGAAGGTTGCGCATACGCTTCAGTTCGGACTCAACTTCGTGCGGCTCGCTCTCCTTATTCTCGCACCGGTTCTGGGGCTCTTGGCGTCTGCGCGGCTGGATGTCGCTCAATCCAATTCCATCCCGGAATTACAACGCCGTGAGTTTCTGCGGCATCTGATTACCGCTGCCATCGAACGCACACACCACGTTGTTCGCTACGACCCTGCATACGTCCGTATTTCCTATCCTGGCGGGGATGTGCCTGCGGACACCGGGGTGTGCACGGATGAAATCATCCGATCCTATCGCAGCGTGGGCGTCGATCTGCAAAAGGAAGTTCATGAAGATATGGTTCGGAACTTTGATCTCTATCCGCGGAGATGGCGATGGGTTCTGAGTCGCCCCGATCCGAACATCGATCATCGGCGAGTGCCGAACCTGATGGTTTTTTTTGCGCGCAAGGGAGAGTCGTTGCCGTTGTCCGGTCGCGCCGCTGACTACGCGCCGGGCGATCTTGTTACTTGGGATCTGGGTGGGGGCGTTCCCCATATTGGTGTGGTCGTGGACCAAAAGTCCGCGAAGAGCGGCCGGTACATGATTGTCCACAATATCGGCCAAGGGCCGCGTATGGAGGACATTATCTTCAATTGGAAGGTCACCGGCCACTACCGCTACTTTGGTCCGGCGTTATAGCCCTCTGTTCGCCGCGGCTCGCTTCCAGAATTTCCGAGGGTTTGATGCGGCCAGTGGCAAGTTGTGCGATAAGCTCGCGGTTCGCGGCCAGGAAATCGTACTCTCCAAGTTCTTTTGGCAAGGCCCAGGTGATCTTTTCAAATGTGTGCGGCACTAGGTCCGATTCCGCGATTGCTGCGGCAAAGAAGCGGATTTCAAGCTCATCGGGCGTTCCCGCGTACTGATGACGCACGCGGCCAATCTCAACGCTTTTGACCAGCGTAACGCCCAGTTCTTCCTGCAATTCCCGCGCGAGAGCAACCTCTGGCGATTCGCCGTCCTTGACCTTGCCGCCCGGGAATTCCCACTTGAGCGGGGAACTATCGTTTTTCCGGCGCTGGCCGATCAGCAATCGCCGGTCGCTGCGTTCAATTACTGCCGCCACGACAGTCCTCATGCCTGTTCTCGTTTTCTATTCGCGAAATGACAAAGTTTGTAGAGTTCGCGGATACCCTCGACCAGCGGAGGGCCCGGCGTGTTCAACAATTCATCGCTGATCACAAAGACGCTTCTGTTTCGAATCGCCGGCACATCTTTCCATGCTGTGACTTTATAGGCCTGTCTCGGGTCCGCTTTCGTTCCCGTCGCCGCCCAGGCGAGCACCATCACTTCAGGCCGTGCTGCCGCTACTTGCGCTTCGGTGATCTTCTCGCCAGCGGGAACCACCATCTCGCCTCCGCAGATGTTCACCAATTCTGCTACCCAGGGCGGGGAACTGATCCGCGGATTTGGCCACGCCTCGCAATAAACGCGTACTCGCTGCTTCCATCGCCGCGACTTTTTCTCGATTCCCGAGAACTCCTGGCGCATCCTCCACACCAAGTGTTCGGCCGCCGCCGCCCTTTGCGTAGTCCCGCCCAGCAAGCGGATGTCCGCTTCGATATCAGCGAGTGTCCGCGGGTTCATGGCCAGAAAAGGGAACGGCTGCTCAAGGAGTTTCGCGACCGTCTCCTGCTTGTATGGCACAGAACCGATCACCAAGGTCGGCTTCAGGCGCACAGTCTCGCTCACGGAATCCATGTGCCAGCAATCGCCAAGCTTCGGCAATCTGCCGACCGACGCCACATCGCCGCACCACTTGGTCACGCCTACCAGAGCGCGCTTTGCCCCAATGGCGCATAAAATCGAGGTCACGCTGGGGGCCAGCGAAACTATCCGCAAGGGTAATCGTGGATTCACTTTCATGGCTACGGGAAGAGGATAGCAGACAGCCGAGCGTCTCGTGATTCGCAAGAGCGTGGATTGACTCCGCGTCACGAGTGTGTTGCACTGCCCTTCCTAATTCTCGGAGGACTATTGTGCGTTTGCATTTCCTTGCTGTTAGCTTGGTTTTTCCGTTTTCAGGTCTAGCTCAGGCTCCCTCAGCGCCACCCAAATCCGAAGTTGTTCAGTACCATGCCACCATCGACACAGTAAAATACCTCTTCGGTGCCGCTCCGCCCGTTGCGCGACTCAAAACCGGCAACATCCTCGACGCGAACTCCCTGGACTGCTTCGGCAATGCGCTGCAAAAGCCTGGCGATTCCTTTGCGCTCGTGAAAGGGGATAATCCGCTCACCGGTCCTTTCTACATCGAAGGTGCGGAACCCGGCGACACGCTGGTCGTTCATATCCTCGATCTGCAGGTCGATGGCAAGCAAGGTGTGGGCACGTTTTCACCGGGTTTCGGAGCCATCAACGCCACGCATTACACGCCGATGCTCGAAAAAGAGGCGTTGCCGGAAAAAATCTGGTTTTACCCGATCGATCACGCGGACCACACCGCTACGTTTCAAGCCCTCGATTCCAACTACACGGTAAAGATTCCGCTCCATCCATTTCTTGGCTGCATCGGTGTCGCGCCCGCCAACGGAGAAGCGCGTAGCTCCATCGTGCCCGCGGAATTCGGCGGTAACATGGACGCACCAGAAGCGTCCGCCGGAAATACTCTTTATCTGCCTGTAAACGTAGCCGGGGCGCTGTTTTATTTTGGTGATGGCCACGCCGCTATGGGCGACGGGGAAATTGCGGGCAGCGCCATCGAAGTTCCCATGAAGGCGCGGCTGCAATTCGACCTCGTGAAAGGGAAGCGCACTGGGTGGCCACGCTTCGAAAACGAAAAGGAAATCATGGCTGCGGGCATCTATCGTCCCGTCGATGACGCGGTGCGAATCGCCTTCACGGAGCTGGTGGCTTGGATACACGCCGACTATGGCCTCTCCGAACTCGATGCCTATGAGCTGCTTTCCAAAGTTGGCAAAATCCATCTCACAGAGATGGTCGATCCGAACTACGTCGTGGTCGCCTCCGTAGAGAAGAAGTTTTTGCCCACAAAGAAGTAAATCTTTTTGTGGAACAGGCATTCTTGCCTGTTCCTTATTTCAGCTCTCTGCGAACTCTGCGTCTCTGCATTATGTTTTCTTGATTTATGCTGCGTTGCAGTTCCAGCGCTGCCTTTGGGATACTTCCATTCATGTTCAGCGAAGCCGTTCTCGATCACTTCCGCAACCCTCGAAACGCCGGCGAGCTTCCTGGCGCAACCGCGACCATCGAGGTAAGCAATCCCGTCTGCGGCGACATCCTCAAGCTCTCCGCCCGCATCGCGGACGGCCGTATCGCGGAAGCGCGCTTCCTCTGCCGCGGGTGCACCACCTCGATAGCTTGCGCTTCTGTGCTCACCGAGCGTCTTAGCGGCAGCACGCTCGCCGAGGCCCGGTCCATCACGGCGGAAACTCTCTCCGAAGCCTTGGGTGGGCTCCCACCCGCGACATTCCACGGCGCACAGCTGGCCGCCGACGCGGCCTCCGCGCTCCTCCAAAATCTCGCTTCGAAGAACCGCTAGTCCTTTCGCTGGGTCGCCTTGTTCATTGTTTCGGGGTCGTTCAGATTCAGCACGCAGCCTTCTTCGTTCGTCTGTACCTCTTCGACTTCTCCCGTGTGCGCCCATACCACCGCCCGCGCGCCGGTTTCGAGTGACGCGCGATGGAGTTCGTCATACAGCGAAGCGGAAAAAATAACCGGATGGCCGCGGCGCCCCTCATAGACGGGCAGGACGATGGGTTTCATCGTTTTGTAGAACTGTTCGATCAAATCCTGAACCAGCAAGCTGCTGATGAGGGGGTGATCGATCAGGCAGAGCAGGATTCCGTCGGTCCCCGGAGGCAGGCTTCGCAGCGCCGCCTGAATCGAGCTCAACTGTCCCTTTTCCCATTCGTGATTGATTACGATTTCATCGGCCTCGAGTTGGATGGCTTTTGCGATCGGTTCGGCGTGCGCGCCGAGCACCACTCTGCGGACGCCAATGTTTCGGTGAGAAGTCACTTCCAGCAGGTGTTCGAGGAACGGCCGCCCCTGGTAGGGAAGCAGCGCCTTCGGCGAACCCATTCGGCTTGAGGCCCCGCCGGAGAGGATGACGGCGGCCAGCATGTGCTCCCTTTCAGCGCTCGCCCATTTGGAGAACGGGTGAAACGTGCGCTTCGAATTTTAACTTCTTATGCGCGGCGGCCGCCGCATTCCGGCGGACGGCCACGAGTTCCGCCGCGATGCTGACGGCGATCTCTTCGGGCGAGAGCGCCCCGATTTCCAGCCCCATCGGTGCGTAAACGCGTTCGAACTCGTCTGCCTTATAGCCCTCGTTCTCCAGCGCTTTGTACACCGACAATACTTTGCGTTTGCTGCCAATCATGCCGACGTAGCGCGCTTCCGTACGCACCGCCCAAGCCAGCACGCGCATGTCTTCCTTGTGGCCGCGCGTGACGATCACCAGGTAAGTCGCCGCATTGGGATGAATCTTTTCGAAAGCTTCTTCGTAGCTGGTGTAAATCTCCTGCGCTATCGGAAAGCGTTCTTTGTTCGCGAAGGCCTCGCGGTCATCCACTACGCCGATGCCGAATCCTGCCGCGCTGGCGGCCTTCGCCACCGCCGTCGAAACATGCCCCCCGCCGAACAAATACAGCATGGGCTGTGGCAGAATCGGCTCGACGAAGACTTCCAGTGTTCCACCGCAAATCAAACCGTTGTCGTAACTCGCCTCATTATTTAGATTGAAGACCATTTTGCGCGGGGCTTCCTTCTGCATCACTTCCTTGGCCGCTGCCCAGACCTCCGCCTCCACGCACCCTCCGCCAATCGTTCCGGCGATCGAGCCATCCTCGCGCACCAGCATCCGCGAACTCTCATAGCTCGGAATCGAGCCGTTCGTGTGTACGATCGTTGCCAGCGCTGCGCGCTGGCCCGCCCGCCTCATCTTCACGATCTCTTCAAACAAGTCCATCGTCTTGTGGGTGCAGCCAATCTTGGCTGTGCGCCTTCTACTCTCCTCTGCTAATCTCGGTGCCCTTTACATCTCCCCGGTATCTTTGTCTTGACCTCAGCCTACGGCGCAGCATCGCCCGTGTCAACGAAGCGTCGCTGCTTCCATGCCATAATACTACGTAAGTCTTCGAAGGTTTCGAGAGGGGCGTTCCGATGAAGGCAGTGCTCTTCCATCAGCACGGCGGACCTGAGGTCCTGAAATACACGGACGCTCCCGACCCCACCATCCGCCCGAACGAAGTCCTCGTCCGCGTGAGAGCTTGCGCGCTGAACCACCTTGACCTCTGGGTCCGCCGCGGCAACCCCAATATCCCGATTCCGCTTCCGCACATCCCAGGCAGCGACGTCTCCGGCGAAATTGCCCAGATCGGCGCGGACGTCACCACAGTGCGCGTCGGCCAGAAGGTGGTTCTTGCCCCCGGCGTGACCTGTGGCAAATGCTCCGCCTGCGTCTCCGGCCAGGATAACCGCTGCAGCCAATTCACCAATCTCGGCTACCTGATCGACGGAGGCTGCGCCGAACTGGTCCACGCTCCAGAAGTCAATTGCATGCCCTATCCGGAAAACTTGACCTTCGAAGAGGCCGCCTCGATTCCGCTTGTCTTCCAAACCGCCTGGCACATGCTTCTTGCCAGGGCCGAGCTACAACCCGGAGAGGATGTTCTTATCCTTGGGGCAAGTAGCGGCGTCGGCACCGCCGCCATTCAGGTTGCCAAGTTTTTCGGCGCGCGCGTCATTGCCACAGCCGGCAACGATGAAAAGCTGCAGAAAGCAAAACAACTCGGCGCCGACCATCTCATCAATCACAAAACTCAGAAAATCCGCGACGAAGTCCGCCGCATCACCAATAAGCGCGGGGTCGACGTCGTCTTCGAACACGTCGGGACGGCCACCTGGGACGACAGCTTCGCCAGCCTCGCCGCCGGCGGCCGCCTGGTAACCTGCGGCGCCACCACCGGCTACGACGCGAAGGTGGACCTGAGGTTTCTCTTCAGCCGCCAGCTCTCCCTACTCGGTTCCTACATGGGCACTAAGTCCGAACTCCACAGCGTCATGCGCCTGGTGGCCTCTGGGCGTTTCAAGCCCACGGTTGACCGCGTTTTCCCGCTCGCCGAAGCGGCTGCCGCCCACGTCTACCTCGAATCCAGCTCGCAGTTCGGCAAAGTCGTCCTTGCTGTCTGATCTAAATGCAAGATGCTCCTGTGCACTCTCACGCATTCGCGTATACCTGTACTGACGGCCATGACCAGGTAGCTAACCGAAGTACCATTGACAGCGCTTCGGCAGTCGAATAAATTTCCCGCGATTTTCCACGGGTCCGACTCTCCCAACCCTGGTTCCTCCCGGCGGTTAGAATCACGTCGGAAATGTCGTAAAGAGAGAGGTCCTTACGATGTGGTCCAAGCTACCGATACTCTGCGTGTGTCCACTCTCAAGCACAGTGCTTGCCGTGGCCGGTCAAAGCTCCACCTTTACCACGGAAACCCCTTCGGACCAGGACGATCAACCCCAACCGTCCAAGGCTTGGGAATTTTGCAAAAGGCTCTCACTGAAGCGGGTTCAAACCAATTCAACCGCGAATAACGCACAAAACGGCCACCGCAGGAGCTCCCTGTGCGCATTCTGAATTCTCGTGTCAACTCTGCAGGCAGGAGCTTTACAAGCAGTGATGATGCAAACACCATTACTACCGATGGAGGCATGCCACATGCCGCGGCTGCTCCGCTTCGCTCATTGACGTCCACGATGCTGGAAGGGCGCGTGGGAAAGATCCTGCGCATGGTTGAGTCTGGGACCACCTTCACCATTCGTGATCTGGCACTCGAATTCAACCTGAGCCCTTCGTATCTCCAGCGCTTGTTCAAGCACCAGACCGGTGTTTGCATGGGGGAATGGATAAGCGAACAAAGACTTCAGAGAGCAGCGCACCTTTTAACGAACAGCTACTTGAGCGTAAAGGAAATTGCCCACAACGTAGGATACGGGCATGCTTCCAGCTTTATCCGGGCGTTTGAACGGCGCTTCGCGCAGGCTCCGGCGCGCTACCGGAAGCAAACCGGCTACGCAAAATGCTAACGAATGACTAATTATGCTAATCACTTCTGCTTGTAGTCTTTACGCGGCGAGTAGTAAAAAGAATTGACTTTACCGTACAGGGAACGTCTAGCAATTACTCGCATTCTGTGGGAGATCCCCTAATTGCTGGAGCGATGGCTGTTTGGGAATGCGCCAAACAGGCGGGGAATGTGCACTTCCTAGTCGAAGGAGATCAGGAATGAAAACAACAAAGCTCGCATCGGTTGTCGCAATTTTGGCGGCGTTATTCTTCGCCGGAATGGCGTTTGCGCAAACTGATCCAGGGGTACGCAGCAATACGGGAGTGAACGCTGGCCAGCCGTTTGCTTCCGTCACCGCCAGTCCAAACGACTTGGCCTTCTTCCAAACCGGACTCGCGCAGTTCAACGAGCACCAAACCGTTACCGGAGACAACCCAGGTCTGGGACCACGCTTCAACTTGGACTCATGCGGGGCGTGTCATTCGCAACCGGCCCCAGGCGGGACTAGCCCGGCCTCGGGTATTTTCCCCAATGTCGGGCCGAACCCCCAAAGCCAGGTGATCGCCAGCGGGGTCGTAAATAGCAACACCAACACCATCCCTTATTTCGTCTTCGCCAACGGCCCGGTGCGCGAAGCCCGGTTCCCATTCTTCTTTGACCAGTTTGGCAATCCCAACCCGAACGCGCCCAACGGGGGAGTAGAAGACCTTTTCACCGTCTCCGGTCGGACTGATGCTGGCAGCTGCAGCCTGCCGCAGCCCAGCTTCAATACTGCGAGGGCGACAAACAACATCATCTTCCGCATTCCCACGCCGACATTTGGCACGGGACTGATGGCAAACATTGACGACTCAACCCTGCTGGCCAATCACGCGGCCCAGGCAAACAATCGTCTGGGCGTCGGTGGTGCATTCAATCACAACGGCAACGATGGCACCATCAGCCGTTTTGGCTGGAAGGCCCAGAACAAGTCGCTGATGATCTTCGCCGGTGAGGCTTACAACGTGGAAATGGGTATCTCCAACGAACTCTTTACGCAAGATCGGCCGCTGCCGGGTGAGGACCAATTGGGAAGCGGGCTTCCGCCCAGCTGCCTGAACCTCGCTGGGATCGGCTACCCCGAGGACATTACTCACTCCGATGGCACCACAGCCTCCACCGTCACCAGTGACGTCGGGCTGTTCAATACGTTCATGCAGTTCCTGGACCAGCCCACGCCCTCCACCACCTCGCCGGGAGGCGCAACCTCGATCACTAACGGCCGCAGGCTCTTTAGCGCCATCGGCTGCGCCCTTTGCCATACGCCGTCCCTCACCACGCAGGCTTCTAAATTGACGCTTGGTTTGGGCAACGCTACCGCCAACTTGTTCTCTGACATAGAAATCCATCACATGGGTGCAGGTTTGGCGGATAACGTTTCCCAGGGAGGCGCCGGCGGCGACCAGTTCCGCACGGCTCCGCTGTGGGGCCTCGGGCAGCGCATCTTTTTCTTGCATGATGGTCGTACCGCCAATTTATTAGGAGCAATCGAAGCTCACCAGAGTAACGGTTCCGAAGCCACGCAGGTCGAGGAGAACTTTGATTTGCTTTCACCCAGCCAGCAGCAGGACCTGCTGAACTTCCTGCGCTCACTCTAATTCTTTACGACAGCTCTTCCGGGCGAGACACGGAAATGTCTCGCCCGGTCTTTTTCCTATTGGAGACTCCGGGGTCTGAACATGCATCCTAAATTCTCGCGTTCCCTCGCGCTTGTTTGTTTTGCCATTTCGCTCACGGCCCACGCGCAGAGTTCCCTTCAGAGCGGAGGAGATTTTTCCAACAGTCCTCAACCGAACGCGCTCCCGTCGGATGTGATCCTGGTTAAAGGCGCCTGGTCGAGTGCCAGCGATTCGGTGACGCCCGTCCCGGAACTCGGGAGAGTGGCTAACAATGTCTTTAGCAACCAGTATTTTGGTCTCACTTATGCAATCTCGCCGGATTGGACGGAGAAGTACAGCGGCCCGCCTCCTTCGGACAGCGGCTACTACGTACTTGCACAAATTAGGCTTGCAGGAACATCCAATGGGACACGTCGAGGCAGTATTCTGATCGCCGCCCAGGACCTGTTTTTCACTCTTACGCCCGCCGGGAACGCGCTCGAGCTGATCGATTACGACAAGGAGAGTCTGAACGCGGACTACAAAGTGGAACAACCGCCGACGCTCGTCAGGATCGCCAACCATTCCTTCGTCCGCTTTGACTACGGTTCGCCGGTCGCCGAGTTGCATTGGCACGTCCTGGCAACGCAAATCCGCTGTCACATGATCCAGTTCGTCCTTACCAGCCGGGACACCAAGCTAGTTGAGAGTCTCATCCAGGAAATGAGCAAAATGACCTTGCCTGCAGAGGCCGGTCCCATTTCGGGAAGAGGCGGTGGTGAGGTCCCTGTGTGCATCAAGGACTACGCGCGCGACGAAAACGTGTTGGAGAGAGTTGATCCGGTGTTTGGCGAGCGCAGATTCAATCCTGCTCCGGTCCGCGTCATCATCGATAGACAAGGCAAGGTAAAGCACATTCATTTTCTGAGCGCCTTTCCCGATCAGGTGAAAGCCATTACAGACGCCTTGTTTCAGTGGCGGTTCAGACCATACTTGCTCGACGGAAAGCCTGTGGAAGTAGAAACCGGCATCATGTTCGGAAGAGTCCCACGCCCTGCCGTACTCCCGGCATCTCAAGCCGTGAACGAATGATCGAGCTTCTCCTTTTCGTCAAGGAATTTTGCCCGCGACGGACGCTCTCGGTCGTCGCCCTGCTCGCGTGTTTTTCCACCGCAGCAATGGGTGCGAACTACATCACCGGATCGGTCCGCAATCAGAGCCGCGGCGAACCCTCTGCTGGTGATGACGTGATCCTTGCTCGGCTGGATATAGGAATGCAGGAGGAGGCGCGCGCGAAGACCAATTCACAGGGCGCGTTTAACCTCAATGCTCAATATCCTGACAAACCGTACTTGGTACGCGTGTTTCACCAGGGCGTCAGCTATGATCAGCCGGCTTCCGCCGGCCAGGCTCTCATTATCCAAGTGTTCGACGCGGCGACACATGTGCAGCGCATAACCGGCACTATCGAAATCCTCCGCACCGGAACCGTTGGAGACTTGCTTCACGTTTCCGACATGGTCGAGATCAAGAACGAGTCCAGCCCGCCACTGACGCAGGCGGGTGAGCGCACATTCGAAGTCTATTTGCCGGCAAATGCCAAGATTGATTCTGTCCTGGCCGCAGGCCCAGGGAAGATGAGCGTGATAATTTCCGCCGCGCCCGTGCCCGGCGATCCTGGACACTACGTGGTGAATTTCCCCTTGCGGCCAGGAGTAACCAAGTTTGCCTTCAACTACGACTTGCCTTACCGTGGCCATGCCGCGATTCAAACAAGGCATGCGTATCCGCTGCAGCAGATGGCGGTCATGATTCCCGCGACCATGAAATTCTCGTCGCGCTCACCGGCCTTTAAGATCCTCCTAGTCGGCAACAGCCGCTATCAAGTCCAGGCAGCAAATCGATTACAGGCAGGGGAAGGGCCAGGGTTTGAAGTCTCCGGAACCGGAGCGCTTCCTTCGTTAGGAGATCAATCCAAAGCCCAGGCGTGGTCACAGTCTCCGGCGGTCCCTAATCGAGTCGAATCGGTTCCGGGCCGCGGCGCTTTGCCTCCTCTGGCCGACATGGATACGCGCTTGAGGCAGACACAGCCGCCTTCGCAATCGCTCGTCTTGGGCGGAGTGACTTCTATCCTTTTTGCTGCATGCGTACTCTTGGTTTGGCGCGCGCGCAAAGCACGGAGCTTCTCCGCCGCACAAACAGTTGCGCCACGGCCGCTTCAAGGCAACCGTCCCTAACCTGATTGGAAACTCTAGGGCAAGAAATGTCACATCTTGAGGCCGGCAGATAATTTGTCTCCAACCTCTCCCTGTGAGAACATACTTGTGACGAGGAGCTAATGAGCGTATCTCTCGGCAAACACGCCACACTGACCAAGCCCGACGATTTCGGAGATCTCCTGCAAGACGAAGGCATCATCTTCACGACGCTCGATAAGGCTGTGAACTGGGCGCGCAAGAGTTCCATCTGGCCGCTTAGTTTCGGCCTTGCCTGCTGCGCCATCGAGATGATGTCCATGTCGGCCTCACGCTTCGACGTTGCGCGGTTGGGCTCGGAAGTTTTCCGCCCATCGCCTCGCCAG
>DATNLB010000145.1:0-2809 GCA_035603095.1 Candidatus Acidiferrales bacterium | reverse complement strand
CCCGACTTTGTTGCAGCGCATGAGTCCGTTCCTGGCCCGAAGCGGCGGTAACTGCGCCGCAGCGATACGTCAGCAATTGGGTAGAGTCGAGATGTGGCGCAGTGGTTGTAGGTTGAACATATCTGTTTCCGCCTCTTTCGTCTGGCGGTGCCTTAGTGGTTCAGCCCTGACTCCGTTTCCACATCCCGCTCATCGAACCGGACAGGCAGATTTCCCGCATCCGGCTCTCGGACAAGACTTCACGCCTTCACCCACGGCACGTCGTGCCCAAGCGCGGTTAGGCGTACGAGCCCGAAGTGCCCATAAAGGTGCGAGAGTGGATAGGTCCCGCCCTTGCATCGCCTGACCTTGTGCTTGATGCGCAACCACCGGCGCAACCGCATAGCGGTGTAGTTGTCGATCGCCCGGTACGCTTTGGTGACGGCGCCCACTTCGAAGTAGTTCGCCCATCCGCGTAGCGTGCGGTTTAACTTCTGCACCATCTCTGTGGTCTCTTGCCAAGTCCCCGATCGGGCGGTCAGCGCGTGGACGTTCTCGACCATGCGCTTGATGCTCTTCTTCGATGGCCGGTATCCCAGGCGCGCCTGGCCGGTTCTCGCCGAATGCATTCGTCCGAACGTGTAACCCAGAAAGTCGAACTCTCCTTCCGGTACCTTACAGATGCGTGTCTTCTCCTCGTTGACCGTAAGCTTCAGCTTGCTCATGATCTTGCGCAATTGCTGCAGCGCCTCATCGGCGTTGCCTTTCCTGCACAGGATCACGAGATCGTCGGCGTAGGTCACGATACGACTGCCGAGGCTTCGCTCCAGCCCGAGCTTCTTCCATCCCAGAACGAGCCGGCGCATGTAAATATTCGCCAGCAGTGGTGAGATGGGTGAACCCTGCGGAATGCCACGCCGGTTGTCCCGGGCTTCGGTCGTGCGTGTCTTGCTTCCTCGATCATCGGTTTCTTCTACGGGGCATTCCAGCCACATCTTGATCAGATGCAGCACGCGCCGATCAACAATCCGGCGCGCTACCGACTTTAATAGCTCGGCATGGGGGATGCTCCCGAAGTAGTCCGCGAGGTCGGCGTCAACGACTTCCAGGTGGCCTCGGAACAGCCGTTCTTCTACCTCGACCACCGCCTGTTGGGCATTTCGCCCAGGCCGGTAGGCGTACTGTTCTGGCGGTAGATCGGCTTCGAAGATCGGTTCCAGCACCAGCATCGCTGCTGTCATGCAGACCCGATCCCGCAAGGTCGAGATGCCCAGCGGCCTGAGTTTGCCGTTGGCCTTCGGTATGAACACTCTTCTGATGGGAGCCGGTCGGTAAGTCTCCTGCCTGAGCGCAAGCGCCAGTTCGCCAAGCCACCGCTCTACGCCATACGTCTCAACGTCCGCAAAGTCCTGACCATCTATCCCCGGTGCGCCCTTGTTGGAGCGGCACTGAGCAAACGCATGAATCAGAATATCCTCACGGCTGATCTTGTCGTACAGCGCGTAGAAGCGATAGTCGGCTTCTGCCTTCGCTTTCGCGTGTAACGCCTTCTGCAGTTTCTGAACGGTTTTCGGAGTTGATAGGTTGCCCAATCTCCAAATCCCTCACCACTTGTTGCGCCTGTCTTGAACTGAGGTCCCTTCCCTCCACCGGCGTTACCCGGTTTCAGCAGTACTGCGAACCTCTCCGCCACCCCAGGGCGCCCAGCCTGTCCCTCGCGGGCGTCCGGTTGGCCATCTCTGACCACGCCTTGAGGCTTCCCGTGTTGCGTACGCTTTCCTTGTGTACATGCTGTCGCCACTGCCCCGGCGCAGCGACTGGGCGTGCTGTTTCGCTCATTCACCCTGCCGTATCAGCCTTCCCCGATAACCCTGTCGGGTCGGCCTGCGCATTGTCCTTTTCGAGGTTTGCTCGGCGTTCACTCGCGTTACGGCCTGCACACTCGCGCTGTCACCGTATTTCGTGACACGCTATCCGAAGGCTTCAGCCACTTCGTTACCTCCATGACTGCTCCGGTTGCTTCCGGCTGGAGCGTTCGCCGGGTGGGATTTGCACCCACTGGAAAGCGCCGCCTTGTCACGGCGCACGGGATTAGCGGACATTCTATTTGGAGCGCGTCATTTCCGCTGATGACCGATTCCGTTGAAAAAGGCGGGCAGTTGCGCGGGACGATGTTCGCTGATTCAGTCGCTGCGAGAAGCAGGGCTGAAGAATCATGATGGGACATCGGCAAGTCGAACAGGCTGCTTTGTTCTATGAGTTCTCACTCGAAACACACGTTCCGACCGATCACCGTTTGCGCTCGATCGACAGGTTCGTGGAGCTCGGAGAGGTCAGGCGGGAGCTCGCCTCGTTCTACAGCACGTGGGGACGGCCATCTATTGATCCCGAGCTGATGATCCGGAACGAGGTGACGCTGCGCTCGGTCGAGATGTTCACCGAGTATGAGCCAGGTTCCTACATCAGCTTCGTCAGCCCGACGCCGCTTCTCCTGATCGTGGCACTCGGTGACCACCTCACAGTAGCTGACGAGGCGCTAGCCGCTTACGAGCGGGCGCTCGAGCCGAAGAAGCTCGTTATGCTCTCCGGGGGTCACTTCGATGCCTACGTGAAAGATTTCGAGCTCGCTTCGACACCGGCTCGCGATTGGTTCGTGACCCATCTCAATAACCGCTGGGCCTCGATCGTCGGCTCCGCGGCGAATCCGAGGCTTTGGCAAAAAGCCGTCAACAAAGCAAATGAGACTAGACCTCGGGTCGCCAAGCTGAAAGCGGCTCGCGATCGCAAGCGCGAAGCCACGGGCAAGTGCGGCGGGCGTAAGAGCTATGCT
>DATNLB010000487.1:0-7353 GCA_035603095.1 Candidatus Acidiferrales bacterium | reverse complement strand
TTGCGTCCCTTCCAGACGAGCGCGCGTTCCGCGTCCGACTGCGCCAGGCGAATTTCCGACGCGCCATTCGAACGGCAAATCTCGTTCACGTAGCTCATCAAAGCTTCGACTTCGGCGACGGGACCGTCGAGTTCCACGAGCAGCAGGCCGCCGCAGTTCGGATAGTTCGCGTGGACCGCGGCTTCCGCGGCCTGGATGGCGAGGTTATCCATCATTTCGATGGCGGCAGGCAACATTCCGGCGGCGATGATACCGCTCACCGCCGCGCCTGCTTCATTCGTGGACGGAAATGCTGCAAGCAGCGTTCGAATGCACTCAGGCCGCTTCACAATCCGCAGAATGATTTTGGTAGCGACGCCCAGAGTACCTTCCGAGCCCACGAAAACTCCGGCAAGATCGTAGCCGGGGGTGTCCAGTGTTTTTCCTCCGAGATGGACGAGCGAGCCATCGGGAAGAACGACTTCCAGGCCCAGGACATGTGTGGTCGTAAAGCCGTACTTCAGGCAATGCGCGCCGCCGGAATTTTCTGCCACGTTTCCGCCGATGCTGCAAATCGATTGCGAAGAAGGATCTGGCGCGTAAAAATATTCTTGCGGCGCGACGCGTCCGGTGACGTCGAGATTGATGACCCCGGGTTCGACGACCACGCGCGCGTTTGCGAAATCGACTTCGAGGATACGATTCATGCGCGCCAGGCTGATGACAATACCGTTTTCAACGGGGAGCGCGCCGCCACTTAAGCCTGTGCCCGAGCCGCGCGCCACGAATGGGATTCGTTCACAGTGGCAAATTCGAACGACCTCCTGAACTTGCTGAGTAGAATTTGGCAGCAGGACCGCACGAGGCATGACTCGGAAATTCGTCAGGCCATCGCACTCATAAGTATGAAGCTCTTCGGGCGAAGAGATCAGCCCGCGGCGGCCGACGATCGCTCGAAGCTCATCAAGAATGTGCGCTTCCATGGGATTCATCCACCGGAATGCAAGAAGAAGCTTGCCCCATCAGTGAATGAAGTTCAACCCACTCGGGATGAATTGTGGGAAGACGTAGGCATACATCATGACGATGATGCCGACGATGGCTGCGAGCGCCACGGAGTGCCAGAAGACGAAGCGGAAGATGGAGCCTTCGTTGCCGACCTGATTGGTGGCGGCCGTAGCGATGCAGATGGACTGCGCGTCAATCATCTTGCCCATCACGCCGCCGGCGCTGTTCGTCGCACACATGAGAATGGGGCTGAGGTTGAGCTGCTGGGCAGTGATTTTCTGCAAGCCGCCGAAGAGAACGTTGGAAGACGTGTCGCTTCCCGTGAGGGCTACTCCGAGCCAGCCGATGAAAGTGCCAAAGAAAGGAAAGAACCAGCCCGTACGCGTGAAGGCGAGACCTAAAACGGCGTCCATGCCGGAGTAGCGCGTAACATAGCCCAGGCCGAGCATGCAAGTCATCGCAACAATGGCGAACCGCAATCGGACGAGAGTTCGTCCGAAGATTTGTAAGAGTTTGCCAGGCCCGAGGCCCAGAAGGAGGCCAGCAAGAATTGCCGCTATGAAGCAGCCCGTTCCTGTAGCCGTAAGCCAATTGAAATCGAAACGCGCGCCTTCGGCGGTGGCCTTCTGCACAACGGGCGCCGTTCGAAACACTTTGCCATGCAAATACGGCCAATCCCACCCCGCCGGGCCTGGCCGAGGTTTGCCATCCGGCATCATCACCTTGAAGGCCGGTGTGGTCGCCTTATTCATGGCCAACTTTACGCTGGGCAATCCCCACAGGAGCACGAGGACGGAGAGAATTGCAAAGGGCAGCCAAGCCTTGGCGGTCTGGCCGGCCGTGTAGTGCTTGGCCACTTCCTTGCGTTCCACCTTTGCCGCATCTTCGACGCGCTCATCCTCAAATCGCCAGATTCGCTTCGGCTGCCACACGCTGAGGAAAATCATCGTGGCTATCAGGGAAACGACCCCGGCGGCGATGTCCACAAGGTTACTGTCCATGTAATTCGCCCAGAACCATTGCGTGGCGGCGAAGGAGCCTCCTACCACGAGAATGGCCGGAAGGACTTCGAACGTTTCCGACCAGCTGACCATTGCACGAACTAGCCAGAAAGGCACGATGACCGCAGTGATGGGCAGAATGCGGCCGATCATCGCGCTCACATCGCTTTCCGGCAGCCCCGTCACGCTTGCCAGCGCATGCACGGGAGTCCCGATGGCTCCCCAGGCGACGGGCGCCGTGTTGGCGATGAGGTTGAGCGCGGCGGCCTGGAACGGCTTGAAACCGAGGCCGATCATAAACGCGCCGGCGATAGCCACGGGTGCGCCGAATCCCGCGCAGCCTTCGATGAAAGCACCGAAACAGAAGGCCACCAGCAGGAGCTGCAAGCGGCGATCCGGAGTGATGGCGGCGACGGATTGCTTCATGATTTCGAATTGACCGGTTTCAACGGAAATGTCATAGAGAAAGACGGCGGCGATAACGATCCAGACGATTTTGAGCAGGCCAAAAGCCGAGCCGTAGAAAAAGCTGGAAACCGCAAGAAGCGCAGGCATCTTGAAGGCGAGGATGGCGACAATGACGGCGGTGGCGGCGCCAGCGACGGCGCAGAGATGCGCCCGCACTTTTAATCCCGCCAGCAGGCCGAGCAGGACGATAATTGGCAGCGCCGCGACGAGCGTCGAAAGCCACCAATGTCCGAGGGGATCATAATTTTGATTCCAAGTCACAGCCGAACCTCCAGCACACTAATTTTCTCGAAATTTCGGCGCGCCCCATTTCCCTAACCGCTTGCGAAAGGGAAGAGTGCCTGGGCAAGCTACCGCTCTTATCCGGAAAGCCTTGCGTTTCGGTCGCTGAGATACTTCCTTACCGCGCTCTTGTCAAGCGATAACTGTTTTCAGTAGTGGTGGTAGCTTGTTAAAACTGGTGAGACTGGTGATTCTAAAAGCGACCTGGAGGGAAGAAACCCGAACCCCTTCCGCAGTGAAGGACGGATCGACCTGCGCATTTCACTCGGCGCGCAGCGCCTGGATGACGTCTATGCGTGCGGCGCGTGCGGCCGGGAGCCAGGACGCGACGACTGCGGCCGCGAGCAGCACGAACGCAGAGAGGATCACGGGCAAGGCGCCCGGCATCTTGACCTCCGGGAAATAGCTGCCCGCGAAACGCGCCACCACGAACCCGAAGGCCGCGCCTGCTACGAGGCCGGCGGCCGTCATCACGGCACCTTCCCCAATGACACCTTTCAGGAGATCCCGAGGCTGCGATCCAAGCGCTAGTCGGATGCCGAATTCACGGGTTCGCGCGCTGACCGAAAACGCCAGCACGGCGGCGACGCCCACCAACGCAATCGCCAGCGCCACAGCTGCGAACACGCCGAACACCAGCGAGTTCAGGCGGTCGGGCGTGAGCACCTCCGCGCGGACGTCTTCGAGAGTGGCAGCGTGCTCAACGGGCTGATCGGCGGACATGCCGCGAATAATGCGCGTGACCGGCGTGACGAGTGAATAAGGATCCGCACCGGTGTGGATGAAAAGGCGGCCCCCAAAGATCGGACCCTCTTCAAAGGGTCCATAGATGGTGACGATGGGCTCTGGAACGACGTGTTCGTCGTCAATATCGGCCGTGACCCCGATGATGCGGTGCGGCGCGGGGTTAATCCCGGGAGCGAATTGCATCACGGGATCCGTCCAATAGACATGCCGGCCGACGGCATCCTGATTGGGGAACATGCGCTTTGCGAGAGTTTCACTGACGATAGCGACGGGCTCTTTGCCCTTTTGGCCATCCTCCTCGTTGAAATCACGGCCGGCGAGGATGGGAACACCGAGCGCGGCAAAGAATCCAGGAGAGACGACGCGCAACTGCGCGCGAGGGTCCTCATTGGGGGTATGAACGTGGCCGTCGGCGGAGAATTGCAGACCGAAACCGCTGGCACCGACGTCGCGCCAGGGAACAGACAGACCGAAAGCGGTCTTGTTCACACCGGGTAGCGCATCAATGCGACGAATCGACTCCTTGTAGAATTCGATCACTTGCTCAGGCGTTTTTCCATGGGACATAGGGGGAACGTTGATGGTGAGGACGTGACGCATGTCGAGACCCGTCTGCGCCGTTTGGAGTGCGATGAGAGTAGTGATCACCGTACTCGCGCCGGCCAGCAACACGAAGGATGCAGCGATTTGCGTTACCGCGAAGATCCGCTGGCGGCGGCTAGTGCTGCCGGTGATGCGTGCGGTACCGCTCGACAGACTGTGGCCATTGGACGTGTCAGCCGACGGCAGGCGCGGGACAAACGCCAAAATCACTGCGGCCACGATGGCGAGCGCCCCTCCCACCCACAGCAGGCTGGAATCCACCGTCAAATCGAGCGCGCGGACCGAGAAGCGCGAGGCGTAGCGGGCCAGGATGGCGACCATCGGCTGCGCGCTCCATATCCCGACCGCAGCCCCAGCGCCGCAGAGCAGGAGGCTTTCGGCCAGCAGCATGCGCCGCAGCGCGCCCGTGCTTGCGCCGAGCGCCGCACGGGTGGCCAGTTCGCCTTCGCGGCGAACCGTCCGCGTGAGAATCAGGTTGGCAACGTTGGAACAGGCGATGACGAAGACCAGCGCTGAGGCTGCGAGCAGCACCAGCAGCACGGTCCGGGCGCCAGAGGTGATCTCGTCGCGAAGCAGCTTGGCCCCGATCTGGAAGTTCGCTTTGGCCGAATATGCTTCGGGATGTGCTTTGGTCATGGCCCCGTAGGCGGAGCGCAACTCGGCGCGAGCTTGCTCGACCGTGGCACCAGGAGCGAGACGACCAAAGAGCTCGGTCATGCGATGGACACGGCCGGTGACCATCGTCGCAGAAAGGTGATGCGGGCTGGTGACGATGTTGGCAATGAGTTCGGTATCCTGAGGATAGGGGATGGAGGGTTCGAGGACGCCGATGACGGCGGCAGAACGGTCGCCCATGAGCCCGCTGTCGAGCCGGACGGTTTTGCCGAGGACGCCCGGATCTTTCCCAAGAGCGGTCGACCAGAATCGGTAGGTGAGAACGACGACGCCGGCAGCTTTTGGACCATCGTCTTGAGGTCCAATCAGCCGACCGAGGACAGGATGGAGGCCCATGACTTCGAAATAGTTGCCACTGACGACGCCGGCTTGAACCACGCGAGGCTCACCCAGGCCGATCACAGTGAATTCGGTGGTCGAGAAATCGCCGAAGGCGCTCAAGGTTTTAACGCTGGCGCGCAAATCCTGAATTTCAGGCACAGAGAACGCCGTATTATCGTCGCCGGTGCCCGGGGCGCTCTGGCGGATGTAGATCAGGCGGTTTTCGTCGCGGTTGACGAGAGGCTTGAGCAACACGCCGCGCACCAGCGTGAAAATGGCGGCGTTAGCACCGATGCCAAGGGCCAGCGTCAGGATCACGGTGATCGCAAGCCCTTGCGTCCGCATGAGCGAGTGGAACGCAACTCTCAGATCGCGAAAAAATGACATAATTTTTCTCTTCCTTCCCGGAAGTCAGTTTTCCAAGCGATAAGGCAACCACCAGCCTTGCATCCGTTTGGCTCATCTTAGCGAGTCCAGTCGAAGAAAGGAATGCAATCCGCAATCCACGGTACCGATCAATCTAAGTTATTTCCTATGATGGTGTTACCCCGAAACCCCGCTCTGTCTTGCACTTCGCATTGCGCGATTTTGGGATGCTTCGTCCAGATTCGGACAGCCTCCGCCTTACAAGCGGCCGATTCCGGACGAGTCGTCGAGCAGCAAGCGATCCCACATGCCGCCATACCTAATTGCGCGAACCATCTCTCTGTCGTAACTCAGGAATTGATTCCGCTCTTTGCCATATACAATCCGCTGTCGAAGCGCCCATCTTCAAAAACCGTTGAAACCGTGAGATGCCGCCATTTCTCGGCCTCGCTCGCGCGCGCAGCTTCCGCTTGTTGCACGCGCTTTTCCGCATCGACACCCAGGATCAGCCGCAACGGCACCTCGTCGCTATTCGCCAGTTGCACGATTACATCCGCGATCTTCCGGGGATCGCCTTCCGCACGCCCTTCGAGGCCTCGCAATATCTTCAGGAACGAACCGACCGTGGCCTCATACTCCGGCAGCAAGTCCGGCGCATTCTGACCGGCGCGCCGTGCCCAGTTTGTCCGAATTCCTCCTGGCTCTAGCGTGCAGACCTTGACCCCAAACGGCGCGACTTCCATCGCCAGAGCGTCGCTGAAACCGCCCACGGCCCACTTGGCCGCGTGATACGGCGTATTGCCGGGAATCGCGAGGCGACCACCGACCGAAGACACCTGAAAGATGTGACCGCTCTTCTGCTTGCGCATCACGGGCACGGCGGCGCGCGTTGTGTACACCACGCCGTAGAAGCATGTGTCCACGACAGCCTGGAAGTCCTCTGCACTCATCTGCTCAAACGGCGCAAACTGCCCATAACCGGCATTGTTGACCAGAACATCCAGCCGCCCGAAGGTGTCCACCGCTAACCGCACGGCTGCTTTTGCCGCGGCCTCATCGCGCACTTCCAGCGTAACGGGCTTCAACCGCGCGCCGTACTGCGCCACAAGAGGTGCCAGCTCTTCCGTTCGACGCGCTCCGGCCACCACGCTGTCGCCTGCGGCCAGCGCCGCCTCGGCGATGTCTCGCCCCAACCCGTTTCCGCTTCCCGTAATCAACCAGATCTTCGCCATTGCAAATCCTCCATTCCCCTTCTTGGATAGACCTAGACCCAGCTAGCCGGCCTTCCAAGCCAGTTCCAGTGTGAGTACTCACTCATTTATAGGATGCACGGACTCATCGCTTGGTTATGCCGGCCCGGAACATTTGAAAGCCGCTATCCCGGTAGTTTTTCGCTTTGGACGGGTTCGACACCGTAAGGTCTATCGTCGCCTCCACCAAAGCTGCTAACGACTTCGAGATTAGTTCTACCGGGAGATCACTCCGAAAGATACGCTGCTCAATAGCGTCACGAATCATGGTTTGGAACTCCACGAACGGCGCGCCACCGGCGTCTTTAGACTCTTTGGTGAGTACCTCCGACACCTGCAGTTGCGCCAGCACCTTGCGTTGCTTAGGATTAGCAATTCCCCAATTCACATAGCGATCCCAAACATGTCGCAGCCTGGTACGTACATTCTTCTTCCGGGGGAAATCCGACATCATGGCGTCAGCAAGTTCCAGCTTGATCTCCCGGTAGAGCGAATTGATCAAATCATCTTTCGTTTCGAAATAGGTGAAAAGAGTTCCCTCGGCAACTCCCGCCCGCTTGGATATTTCGGACGTCGGGGCAGCCGCCAGACCGCGTTCCGCAAAGAGGCGCGTTGCGGCGTCTAGGATTGCACTTCTCTTGTCTTCGCTCTTA
>DATNLB010000719.1:0-2024 GCA_035603095.1 Candidatus Acidiferrales bacterium | reverse complement strand
TGCCTGCTGGTCGTTTTGTGTATGCACAGAACGCCTATTACGTATGGCGACTTGGACATCGTTCCCGGGCGACCAGCAAGTGTGTGAGGGCCAGTCACAGGAGAGACACTATGGAAGAGCACTATCACGCCCTCGGCAAATCCGCTGTCATGTTGCTCGGTTCCTTACTCCTGGTGTCTGCGGCCGGTGGACAGGAGCGAAGACTGACTTTACAGGAGGCGACTGACCTCGCGCTAAGGCAAAACCACGCAATAAAAACTGGCCAGTACGCCTTGGCTGCCGAACAACAGAAGCGGCGGATCGCACAGTCCAACTACTACCCAACGCTCACCAACGAGTCCAATCTGCTGCATATCACCGATCTTCAACGTGTGGAGGTGCCAGCCGGGGCCTTTGGCGTCATCCCTGGGGGCGCATCCATTCCCCCTTCGAATCTCTTCCTTACACAAGGAACAAAAACGCTTGAAACCAGTGGAACGATGCTCGCGCAGCCGCTGACCCAACTCATCAAGATCCACCAGGCAAATAAGGTCGCGGAGGCGGACGTAAAAGTATCGGAAGCCTCCTTAATAAAGACATCCAGCGACGTGGTGTTCCGCGTGCACGAACTCTATTACCGTGTTCTGGCGACTCAGATGCAAAGGCAGGCGACCGAATTGCAGATTGCATCTGGCAACGAGAATCTGAACGAGAGTAGCGAACAAGTCAAGAACGGCAGCCTACTTCAAGTAGATCTAGTGGAAAGCCGGGCGAACCTGCTTGAGGGCAAGCAAACACTGTTAACTTATGATTCGCAAATCTCCGATCTCAGCGTTGAACTAAACGATCTACTCGGCCTACCACTCGATACAAGGCTTGCTCTGGATCCTGACGTCAATGTGGCGCTAGACCTACCAACCCGAGACGAGTCAGTCAAAACCGCGCTGAGCAGCAATCCCGAGATGAAGCAAGCGTTGCAGGAACTTTCTAAGGCGCAGGCGGCTCACTCGGCTGCGAAGGCCGAATACATACCTGACGTGGGTGCTTTCGCTCGATACAGCTACCAAAACGGTGTGCCCTTCGTCGACCGGAACTTTGGCACGTTCGGAATGCACCTCACCTACGATCTATTCGACGGCGGCAAACGAAAGGCGCTCGTTCGGGAACGTCGTGACGAAATATCAGAAGCCAAAGAAAACCTCCAGCGCATTCAGGATGAGATCGAGGTTCGTATCACAACGATTTACAACCGGCTGGAAACGACTCGATCCATGGTGGAAGTCAAGAGAGAGTATCTTGCCGCACGGCAAGAGAGCGCCCGCCTTGCTGAGGATCAATTCAAACAAGGGATTACTTTGGCGTCCCAGCGGGACGCATCACGCGCGCAGGCGATGAAAGCGAAGGCTGGATTGCTCGACGCAAGCTTGGCGTATTTGTTGGCTCGCGACGACTTGACTCGAACCCTTGGTGGCGAACTTCCACGGTAGTTTCTCACGCTAATGTAATCGAGAGCGCGTGTTCCAGACAGCCTGTCGAAACAGACTTCATCGCAGAAACTTGCGATTGCCTACCTCTGAACCGCGCACTCATCCGACAAAGACGAATCCACAACCAAAACAAAGGGCAAAGCTCGCCTGAATGCCAATCTTCAATCGTGTGCCAGCCCATTAGCACTCGGTGGCGGCAGCAGCATTTATTGCAAACCAGATCATTTGCATGGTGACCTTGGCTTTACGAGCGACTTTCTCTGAAAAGAACTTCGGCATCGTGATTGCTCCATTATCGTCCGGACACCGCAACCGCCAAAGAAAATCAGGAGAAGAACAATTAAGTGATTGCCTACCGGCTCCTCCAACCTCAACAAGCTCCGGAGCTTCGGGATGTGCCCAAACCATCGCCTCGTGCCGGACAGCTGCTGATCAAAGTGGGCGGCTGCGGACTCTGTCACACGGACATCGCCATCATGGGCAAGACCAAAGCGCAGCTCGATGAGTGGCGTGCTGCGCCTCCGTTCACATTAGGACACGAGATTGCCGGTTGGGTCG
>DATNLB010000473.1:0-6080 GCA_035603095.1 Candidatus Acidiferrales bacterium | reverse complement strand
AGCAAACTTTGTTTTTGGCCCGCTTAGCGAGAATAGCACTTCTTCTTGCTTCTACCCGGCATATGACCGTCAAATTCAACGCCTCGCACGCTTTTCAAATTGCAGGCCGAGCAATTCCAATGAAAGAATCAGATAATCCCGTCATTCAAGGACACCTACGGAAGTTCTCGAATTGATTCCCCGCGCAAGGATGACAAGTAAACTCCTATTTTACATGGGCAGTTTGCACCAGAGCAATTAGTTTGAGAAATTGTTGGCATAAGAATAAGAAAGCTCTTGCATTCGAATTTTTGACGGAGTAGCATCCGGCTCGGTTCAGGGACTCGAGGATTAGGCACTCTTTTCTTGACGGAGAAAAGGGAGCGGTTCTCTATGGGCGCAGGGTCTAAAGTTTGTCTTCGTTTGCCGAACGCCATCGGGGCGTCAGACATGCGTGTAGTTGTCAGGGCATCTGCTCCTCATCCCTTCCAAGCTGTTCGAAGTGGCATCGTCCCGATTACAACTAGAAACTATGGTCATGCAGAGGAGGCGGTATGTTGCACTGGGCTTCATCGTCGATGAAGAGGAGGATGCCGTGGCTTGCATCCTTGCTTGTCTGTGGTTTCCTGGTTCTCGCATTCCAGTTGATTGACAGCCGTTCCGCTTCCGCGCTCCCCACTCCTTCTATTAAAGTGAACGCGCTTCCGGCTTTCGCTCGGAAGTACGGAATGCCTTGCTCTTCCTGCCACGAGGCTTGGCCCAAACTGAGCCCTTTCGGGCAGGCGTTCAAGGACAACGGCTACCAGATGGGGAACGATCGCGACGCCCCCATTTTCCAGCAGCCGGCGTATTGGCCGGTGACCTGGCGCATCACGCCGCAGTGGCACCGCGATAGTTTCGGTCGCGTGGGTGTCGATGGGCCTGGGGTTTCCACCGTCGAGGCGCGGGTCACTACGCACGGTTTCGATTGGAGCGGTCTGGATTTTCATACCGCCGGGACGCTGGCGAAGAACGTCAGCTTCTACGTGCTGCCGGCCTCGGACAACACTGGGGCGTTTCACTTTGAAGCGGTCTGGGCTCGATTGGACAATTTGTTGGGCAGCAGTTGGCTGAACATCAAATTGGGAAAGTTTGAGCTCGACAACTTGCAATCCGAGAAGCGCATCCTGACATTGAGCACTTTTGGTGGTTCATACCAGAACTATCATTTCCAGCCTGCCACTGAAAATCCAAGTGGCGTCGCTGTTCCGTTCACGTTTGGTATCGGTGATAACCAAGTGGGGGTGGAATGGATGGGTCATTCGAAGAATGATCGCACTCGTATTTCTGCCTCTTTGCTGAGCTCGAACGATGGGAGTCCAGGTCTCCCCACGAGCCGCGGGTATGACGGTTTCATTTCCGCGAGCCAAGCGTTCGAAGCTGGCAGCCTTGGGGTACAGCGGGTCGGTGTATTTGGCTACTTCGGACAGGCGCCGACGTACTTTCAATACGCACAAGGTGGCGTCGGCGTGGCGGGGACAGGCATAGGTAACAAGAGCTTCTACCGTGTTGGTTTCATAGGGATGTGGTACGTAAAGAAGCTCGACTTCACGACCATGTACTTCCGCGGATGGGACAACGCCTTTCTCGGCACCGGCACCGCAGCGAATGTCGCGCTTCCCATGGGAGCGAAGGCGCCGACGTGGAACGGCGGCCTAATTGAAACCCATTACAACCTCAATCCACAGCTGATTCTGATCAACCGCGTGGAGACGGTCCGGATGTCACGGCAAGCTCTGCCGATCGACCCCACGATGCCCTTTATAGCGGGAACGAGCGTTCCATCATCGAACTTTGGCGACACTGACGTGGCCACATTTGGATTTCGCTATTACCCGTTCATATCCAGCCGAGCGGGGTTTGCCTTCCACAACGAATTCTCCATTTTCCGTCAACGGGGCGTCTCGCCCACTGGACTTGACCAAACCAATAGCAGCTTGCTGTTTGGATTTGACTTCGCGTTCTAAAGGTGAAAACGATGCGGACAGCGAAAATTACGAAACTGGTTCTTGGAATCGCCGCTGCTCTGGCTGTGCCGATGCTCGCATCGGCGCAGGGAGAATCGCACGTCGGCAAATACGCGGGAGACACAGGTGCCGGCAAACAGCTTTACTATCGCTACTGCTGGGGCTGCCATGGTTTCCGCGGCGACGGCAACGGAGAAAACGGGCCGTACCTGAATATCCTGCCGCGCAATTTCGTTGCGGCGACCTTCAAGTGCCGCTCGACGCCCACTGGCACTCTGCCGACTGACGAGGACCTCTTCAACGCCCTGACGCGAGGCTTCAACAACTCCAATATGCCCGCGTGGATCACGCTGACCGCCCAAAACCGGGCTGATTTGGTTGCCTTCATCAAGACCTTTTCGCCCCGGTGGAAGAGCGACAAACCAGGCGACCCGATCGCCGTTCCCGCGGAGCCGGCACTTTCGCTCCAGAGCATCCAGCATGGCAAAGAGCTGTTTACCAAGCTGGAATGCTGGAAGTGCCATGGGGCCGAAGGGCGCGGCGATGGTCCTTCCGCCTCCACGCTTACCGACAGTAACGATCAACCGATCCGCCCTTATAATTTTGCGGCGGGTTCCCGCTTCAAGTGCGGGGCCACAAACCACGACCTCTACAAGATTTTCATGACCGGACTCGATGGTACGCCGATGCCTTCGTTTGCTGACGTCATCAAACCGGAAGACGCTTGGGACCTGGTGCATTACTTGCGCACCTTACAGATTACCCAGAAGAGTCCGGAGCTCACTCTTTGGATGAGTACCAAAGAGGGAGCTGAATACGTCAAAGCACAGAAAGTCGGGGGGACCCCGACCGGCTCCGGCATCAAGCAATAGCGTGGGCGTGGGGGAAGCGCGATTCCGGTGGAGCGGGGATGTGAACAAAGCCTATCTTTTTGTCCGCCTGCATCATCAAAGCGGAAGACGTGGGATCTCGTGCATTGCCTGCGCACGCTGCAGGTAATGCGCAAGAGTCGACAGCCTTACCCTTTGGCTGGCTTCCAAAGAAGGCACTGAAAGCGTCGACGCACAGAAGATCGTGGGGAAACCAAAAGGGGGTCCGGTATCAAACAATTTCGTGACAAAAAAATTTTCGGGAGGAGCAAGAGGATGCGAACCAAGCAGGCTTTTATGACGGGAATCGCCATTCTCGCCGCGGTCACTACGACGTCCGCGGTACCGGGTGGCGGCACGGTGAGCGGCAAGGTGACTTACGAAGGGACGCCGGCGAAGCAGAAACCGATCGACATGTCCAAGGAGCCCAGTTGCGCGAAACAGTACGCGACGCCGACGACGACCGAAACCGTGGTAACCGGCCCGAACAACGCTCTGGAAAATGTAGTGGTGTATATCTCGGCGGGAGCGGCCGATGAACCGCCGCCCTCACAATCCGCGGTATTCACCCAGAAGGGCTGCCGTTACATACCGCACGTCCTTGCGTTTCAAGTGAACCAGCCGCTCGAGGTTTTGAACGAAGATCAGACCTCGCATAACATCCATCCTCTCGCCAAGATCAATCGCGAGTGGAATAAGTCTCAGCCGCCGGGCACGCCTCCCATCGTGGATAAGTACGACAAGATGGAATTCATTCCGGTGAAATGCAATGTCCATCCGTGGATGCACGGGACGTTTGCGGTGCTGAAGAACTCCCATTACTCCATTTCAAGCACAGACGGTGGCTTCTCGCTTCCCAACTTGCCGCCAGGCAAGTACACGGTCACCGCTTACCACGAGTCCTACGGCGAGCAGTCGCAGGAAGTGACTATTGCCGGCAGTGAAACGAAAAGCGTAAACTTCGTCTTCAAAGCCAAGCCCTATTGAGCCTTTCTTGAACGACCGGCGGGAGTCGTCTCAGAATGCAGATTGCTGGCGAACGTAGAAATCAAGTCCGTATAAACTCAGAGCAGAAGTGAGGCGCCATGGGTAAGCTGTTTGCAGTCGTTCTGGTGATCATCGCGTTGGCATCTGCGTATCCCATCGTCACGCATATGTACGTCATGCCGGAGGATATCTCCACCCACGGCCACCAGATTGACGAGCAGTTGTCGGACACTATGGCTGAGGCGGGGATCTCTTTTCTTCTCGCCCAGTTCGTCCTGGCGTTTTTCGTCTGGACGTTTGCCGAACGCAAAATTGGCGCGAAGCTGAAGAATTTTCCAGGCGGCGCCAAGGTGATGGTGGCGGCCGCATTCATTCTCGTGGGCACGGAGGTCCTGGCGCTCGGTGTCTTTGGCCAACGAGCGTGGGCCAACGTCTATTTCACACCGCCTAGGCCGGATGCTCTGCAAATCCAGGCCCAGGCGGGCCAATTCGCCTTCTACTTCCGGTACCCAGGCGCCGACGGAAAATTCGGCGCCATCCATCCCGACAAAATTGACGAAGGGAACCAGAATTATTTTGGCCTCGACCCCGCCAACGAGATCGAGTCGCGCGATGACATCGTCTCGGCGGAGTTGGCGATACCCGTCAACCGCGAAATCCACTTGATGATGCACGCGAAAGATGTGGGCCACTCCTTCTACGTCAGGGAGTTGCGCATCCAGCAGGACTTTGTCCCGGGTCTCGATCTTTCCGTGCATTTCACGGCCACCAAAACCGGAAGGTATGAGATTGTTTGTACCCAGCTTTGCGGACTGGGCCACTACAACATGAAGGCGTATCTGAACGTGATGGCCCAGGACGATTTCGAAAAGTGGATGAAACAGAAAGCGTCAGAGCTGTGAACTCGTAATCCCAGCCCGCAGACCGGCGTGCGATTCATCGCACCCGCTCTGCGGCTTTCCCCGAGCGAGGAGAGCAGATGGAAGAGACATCAGCCCAGCAAGCACACGTTCATGCACCGCCGGAAGGATTCCTCCGGAAGTACGTCTTCAGCCTCGATCACAAAGTCATCGGAAAACAATACTATGCCCTCGCTCTCCTGGCCGTAAGCATGGGCATGGCGCTTTCCTGGCTGATGCGGTTCCATCTCGTCTGGCCAACGACGCGAATTCCCGGCTTGGAACTGATTTCGAAAGCCGGCGCTCCGGGCGGCATCATCACGCCGGAATACTATCTCTCGCTGCTCACCATGCATGGCACGCTGATGGTGTTTTTCGTACTCACCAACGCCCCCTTCGCCGCGTTCGGCAATTTTTTCCTCCCCATCCAGATCGGCGCGGAAGACATGGCGTTCCCACGCTTCAATATGATGTCCTTCTGGACGACCCTCGCCGCGTTCCTGGTGCTGATCCTCGCGTTCGTTATTCCTGACGGACCGCCGATCTCCGGCTGGACCTCCTATGCTCCGCTGAGCGCGGTCGGCAAGGATGCTGGGCCTGGCATGGGCTGGGGGATGAACCTCTGGGCCATTTCGATCGCCATTTTCTGCATTGGCTCCCTGCTCGGAGCGCTCAACTTTATCGCCACGACCCTCGACCTGCGCGCCAAGGGCATGACCCTTATGCGCATGCCCATTTGCACCTGGGCGTGGTTCATCACGTCCTGCATCGCTTTACTGGCGTTTGCTGTGCTCCTTCCTGCTTGCATACTCTTGATTCTGGATCGGACTGCTGGGACCAGCTTCTTCATTCCTTCCGGCCTGGTGGTAAGCGATCGCTTGCAGCCGCATTCGGGGGGGTCGCCGCTACTCTGGCAGCACTTGTTCTGGTTCTTCGGCCATCCTGAGGTCTACATTGCGATTTTGCCTTCCATGGGCATTGTTTCGCACATTCTGATCAACAGCATGCGCAAACCGCTCTTGAGCGCTCGCGTCATTATCTATTCGATGATGTCTATTGGTTTCCTGAGCTGGATGGTTTGGGGACACCACATGTTTGTGAGCGGCATGAATCCATTCTCATCGCTGCTCTTCTCGTTCCCCACGCTCACGATTACCATTCCGGCGACGATTATGACGATGATTTGGATGGGCAGCCTGTACGGCGCAAACATTCGAATCAACGCGGCTTCGCTCTTTGCCCTCGGCTTCATCTCCATGTTCGTCAGCGGCGGCGTTAGCGGCTTTTTCCTGGCGCAGCCCTCCATCGACATCGTGTTGCACGCCACGTACTTCGTGGTT
>DATNLB010000171.1:0-9079 GCA_035603095.1 Candidatus Acidiferrales bacterium | reverse complement strand
AACGAACGCATGAAATCGGCATCCGCCTGGCGCTGGGCGCCAAACCGCGCGACTTGATGAAGCTGATTCTCGGGCAGGCTTTGAAGCTCACTGGTATAGGCCTAATGATTGCTGTACCTTGTGCTGCGGCCATCAGCCGGGCGATGGCGAGTCTGATTTTCGGCGTGGTCAGCGTGGATTTCACAATTCTGGGCGGATTCACGGCGCTGCTATTTCTCGTGGCGCTCGGCGCAGGTTATCTACCCGCGCGCCGCGCTATCGGCGTCGACCCGATGGTTTCTCTGCGCTACGAATAGTGCGCACTATTCACGCTTTTTGCGCGGCCTCGCGACGCTATCGTCCAACCACGAAAGATATTTTGTCGAGCCCTCGGTAATCGGCAGGGCGATGAACTCCGGCACATCATAGCTGTGAAGCCGTCCCACTTCCCGTTCCAATTCAGCGAGACGTTTCGCCGTCGTCTTCATCAGCAGCAGATGCTCCCTCGCCTCCTCAACTTTTCCTTTCCACGTGTAAACCGATTCGACCGGACTTTGAACAATATTGACACACGCCGCCAGATTGTTCGAAACCACGCGACGCGCAATCCGCCGGGCCTCCGTCTTCGTTCCACAAGTGACCATCACCATTCTGCTTTGCCCATCCCTCTTTACCATTCTCCCTCCGCCAATACCATGAGCCTGTCCCCGAACCAAAGATCTCCCAAACCGGCGCGTCTCGACCCGCGACTCTTATCTCTTAACTTTCAACTTTCAACTTTCAACTTTCAACTTTCGACTTTCAACGTTCTCCGGTCTAGAATACCGCTCCATGACGACCTCGCCCATTAAGTTTGGCACCTCGGGATGGCGCGGCCTCATCGCCGACGATTTCACGTTCGCCAATGTGCGCCTGGCGGTCACGGCCATCGCCGAACACGTGAAAACCAAGGCGAAGGCGCCCACCATCCTGGTGGGCTACGACACGCGCTTTTACTCCGAAGAATTCTCGCAGCTCGCCGTGGACATTCTGCAGCAACACGGGATTCGAACGCTGCTGTGCGAGACCTTCACGCCCACACCCGCGGTCGCATTCGAAATCATGCGCCGCAAACTCGATGGCGCCATCAATTTCACGGCCAGCCACAATCCCGCGCAATATCACGGCCTGAAATTCTCCTCCGCCGACGCGGGTCCCGCGCTCCCCGAAGTCACTAAGGATATCGAAGCGCGCGCCGCGCAGCTCGCCGCGAAAGGTGGTGTTCCGCCTCTTCCGCACGGTGCGTCGAAGTCTGCCCGCGGCGAGAAAGTCAATCTGCGCGAAAACTATTTGCAGCGCCTCGAAGAACTCGTCCAATTCGAAACGCTGCGCAAGGCGAAGCCCTCCTTGGTCGTCGACGCGCTTCACGGTTGCGGCGCCGGCTACCTGGACCGCACACTCACCGATCACGGCGTCGCCGTGCAATCCATGCGCACCGAACGCGATTGCCTTTTCGACGGGACCGGTCCCGACGTCTCCGAGGAAAATCTCGTGCCCCTGCGTAAGACCGTGGTCGATTCGAAAGCGACCGCGGGGCTGGCCACCGATGGCGACGCCGACCGCTTCGGCATCGTCGATCGCGATGGCACATGGATCCAGCCCAACCTGATTCTTGCGCTGGTGTACGACTATCTGGTCGAAACGCGCAAATGGAAAATGCCCGCGGCGCGCAGCGTGGCCACTACCCAAATGATCGACGCGGTGGCCAAGTTGCACGGCCAAACGGTCCATCAGACGCCCGTGGGCTTCAAATACATCGGCCAGCTCATCCGCGAAGACAAGATCGCTCTTGGCGGTGAAGAAAGCGCCGGGCTCACCATTCGCGGCCACATCCCGGAAAAGGACGGCATTCTTGCCTGCCTGCTGGTAGCGGAAATGATCGCGGCGCGCGGCGCTTCCATCGGCGAGCAAGTTCGCGCAATGTACAAGAAACTCGGCCGCGAATTCTGGCCCGTGCGCGAGAATCTTCATCTCTCTGACGAACAAAAGGCAAACGCCGTCAAGCGCGTGGCCGTGGACTCTTCGACACTCGCCGGCCGAAAAGTCATATCCATCGACCGCACCGATGGCGCAAAATTTGTTTTGGATGACGGTTCTTGGATGCTGCTGCGCCTTTCCGGCACGGAACCGCTGCTTCGCTTGTACGTCGAAGCCGAAAGCGCCGCCGCTTCCGCGAAATTGACGCGCGAAGCATCACGATGGGTGCTGCAAAATTGAACAAGATGCGTGCTAACGAAAAAAAACAGACGCTCCTGCGTCATTACGGGCCCGCGCTCCTCGGCCTGCTGGTGCTGATTCTCGTGGTGCACGACATTTTCGGCACTCACGGTTATTTGGCCATGCGCCGCACGCAGCAGGAAATCAAAAAGGTGAACACCGGTCTGGATCAGTTGAACAAAGAGAATTTACAGCTCGAGCAGGAAGTGCGAGAACTGAAGACCGATCCGCACAAAATCGAAAAAATCGCGCGTGACGAGCTTGGCCTTGCCAGGCCCGGCGAGGTCATCATCAAGATCCCTCGTTCGCAGCAGCTGCCGCAACACTCTACTGCGAAGCCCTGACCCTCCACTTTTTCCAATTTGTCCGTAGCAAAGACAGCCCCAGCATCGCCAGGAAAATCGTAATCAGCCCCGCCGTGGCCTTCAGCGCGCTGCACTGGCCCTTCGGGAGGATAGAAAATCTTCCATACACGAACTCAATGTGTACCCAATACACCAGCAGCGAAGTCTTCCCGAGCTGGATGATCGGGCTGAATCCTCTCTGGGCAAAACCCCAGCGGCACCAGGCATAAACCAGAAAAAGAATTACGAGAAGAATTCCGCAACGCAGCAAGAGAAAATTCGGATTGCTGTGCCAATAGTCGTAGACCGCGTAAAGATGGATGGATGAGGAATCGAAAAAAACGGAAAGCGCGCAGGCAAGGATTCCCGCGCCGCCCAAAGCCACAAAGGCCAGAGTTTCCTTGCGTTTGGCATAGTCCGAAAACAGAAAGAATCCTACCGCGAGACCCGCGAAGGCGAATGCCGACCAAGGAAACAACGGAAAGAGCCACGGCTGCGGCTGATCGAAGATGTGTACGCCGTTGATGTAAGACTCGATGGGCCAGGGTAGAAAACTCGGCCGGTGCGTCGTCCAAAGGGGTGGTGTCGCCATCGCCACGATTGCCGCCGCAAAAATTCCTGCCACCAGAGTGCGCGTTCTCGCCACACCGACGTCGCCATCTCCGGTGGCCCAACACAATACACCCATCAGCATCATGGAAAGGCCGAGGATATTCAGAACGTCGACCCGCAGAAGATCCGTCCACGGCGACCACGGATAGCCCAGCGCAAATTCCTGCACGCGAAACAGCAACCCCATGCCAAAAATTTCCGCGCCGCGCAGGATCGTTTGCTTCGCGATGGCGTTGCGCTCGATTCCTGTCTCGCGCAACTTTTCCGTCACCAGCGCGAACGACACGCCCGCCAAAAAAATGAACAGCGGTGCGGGCAGCGTCCCGCCCAGCTTCGACCATCCAGTCACTGACGACGACTTCTTCGCCTCCGGGCTCATCCACGAGTCGTAGCAATGCGTCTGAAACATCAGCACGCACGCAAGTCCGCGCATCCAGTCGATGTATGCCAACCGCCTCGCCGCAGGTTGAATTTGGTCTGCCATCTCTCTAAGTTACAATTCTCGCTTGCCCGCAACGCGCCAACTCGGCCCGCTCCCGATGCTCGGTCTCTGGGCCGTGCTGACTCTGACCGGAGCGCTATTCTCCGCCTGGCTAGGGTACGGCGGCCGCGCGTTCGCGGCCACGCTCACAGCTTTCGCGTTTTTCTTTCTGGTGATGCTGCTTTTTGCCGCGCGCGGATTCGACAGCAGCCTCGCCTCGCGCTTTGGCGCCGGCAGCGGTTACTTGCTCGGCGCCGCAGTGTTCCTTGTCTATCTGATTTACGCCTTGGGGACAAATGCTTTCGCGTTCACGCGTGTCGTTGCCATCGCCGGCCTCGTTTTCGTTCCGCTGGCGCTCGCTGCCTCCGCAAAGCAAAAACCGCTGGGAGCGTGGGAAGATTTTCTCATCCTTGCTGGTGTCTGGGTGGCAGTCAAGTTTTCGCCCTCCCACTGGCTGTGGCCGTACCCCGGAGGCCGCCTCGCTTACGTGTTCACGGTGTTGCTCTCTGTAAACGTCGCGCTGGGAGCCTTTGTGCTTCTCCGTCGCGTGAACGGGGTCGGCTATTCCATTGGTTGGGGCCACCATTGGAGCTTCTTCATCCTGGTGAGTTTCTTCGTGTTCGGCTGCATCGCCATTCCGCTAGGCCAGGCCATGCACTTCATCGAATTTGCGCCGCACTGGTCGCAATGGAAGTCCCTCCACTTTCTTTCGCTCGGCATTCTCTTTTTCACGGCTTGGCCCGAAGAGTTTCTCTTCCGCGGCTTGCTGCAAAACATGCTTGCACAAGCATCCAAGAGCGATCTTGCCGGCTGGTGGACCGCTTCCATTCTCTTTGGCTTTTCTCACATCACCAACATGGGCTTTCCCAACTGGCGCTACGTGGTCCTGGCAACCATCGCCGGCATTTTCTACGGCTGGACGTGGCGCAAAACCGGCTCGATCTTCGCCTCCGCGCTGGTCCACGTCGCCGTCGATGTCACGTGGCACTTCCTCTTTCGAGCGGTCTAGTCCAACCGCCGAATTCCATGAAACGGATTCCTCCGTTTTGCGTCATACTTGGCACTGTCGCCCGGGGTGAGCTCAGCGCTTGCCTCTGTGCAGAGACAACGCGAAATGCATTCAGGAGGAGAGTGATGGCGGAAACGATGAAGGCGGATCAAGCAGTCTTCCTGCTGCAGAATGTGTACATGGGACCCTTGAAGAATGAGAGCCGCACGACGAAGAAAATTCTCGAAGCGGTTCCCGCGGACAAAGGTGAGTACCGCCCGGAGCCCGCCGCAAGAAGCGCGATCGAGCTGGTGCGGCACATTGCGGCTGCGGATAACCGCTTCGTTGAAACTGTGATCAATGGCGTGTTTGACATCAACCCCGCGATGATTCCGGAAAATGTCAAGACACCCGCTGAAATTGCGTCCTGGTATGAGCAGCGCTTCGCGAAAAATTACGAAGCGCTGACGAAAGTTTCCGGCGACCAGTTGATCAAGATAGTGGATTTTCGCGGAATGATGCAGCGGCCCGCGGTGACTTTCGTGATGATGGGGCTGCACCACACGATTCATCATCGCGGCCAGCTCTCTTCCTACCTGCGATGCATGGGCGCAAAAGTGCCGTCGATTTATGGCGAGAGCTACGACGACGCCCAGGCCCGCAAAGCTGCCCAAGCGTAAAAGATTTCCAGCGAAAAATCCTCAGCGAACCACACCACTCAGTGGGCTGGAGGCGGAAGCGTAGAGGCGCTTGGGCATGCGGCCGGCTAGGTACGACTTGCGGCCGGCTATGACTGCGTCGCGCATGGCTTCGGCCATGAGGACGGCGTCCTGGGCTTCAGCGATGGCGGTGTTCATCAGGACTCCGTCGGCGCCGAGCTCCATGGCGACGGCGGCGTCGGAAGCCGTGCCCACACCGGCATCCACGATCATGGGAACTTCGGTGATGCGTTCGCGGAGGATGCGGAGGTTGGCGGGATTCTGCACGCCGAGGCCGGAGCCGATCGGCGCGGCGAGGGGCATGACGGCGGAGGCGCCGGCGTCGATCAGTTTGCGCGCGGCGATGAGGTCGTCGTTGGTGTAAGGGAGAACGACGAAGCCTTCCTTGACGAGAACGCGGGTGGCTTCGATGAGCTGCTCGGTGTCGGGGAAAAGAGTTTGCTGATCGCCGATGACTTCGAGCTTGACCCAATTCGAAAGGCCGACTTCGCGGCCGAGGCGCGCGGCGCGAATGGCTTCGTCAGCGGTGTAGCAGGCAGCGGTATTCGGCAAGATGAAGATTTTTTCGCGGTCGATGTAGTCCAGCAGTGATTCCTTCGATTTGTCGGTGAGGTTCACGCGGCGGACGGCGACGGTAACCATGTCCGCGCCGGACGCCGCGTGCGCGCGCGCCATTTCCTGAAAGCTGCGGTACTTCCCCGTTCCAACGATAAGGCGGGATTTAAAAGCGCGGCCCGCGATAACCAGTTCGTCTGCCATGATGACCTCGAACTGATTTTAGACCCCAAGGGGCTCGCGGACAAACCGGAGGCTGAGCCTGGAGGAAGGTGCAGGACCCATGATCCTGTGAACAAAAGCCCCTGCGCCATTCATGAAATTGCCAACAATCAGCGGGCGCGCGGCCGCAACAGCCTACTCAGGTCGACACCGATGCCGAACGAATAGCTATTAAGTTGAAGTGGGACGCTGCGGCTATAGTCGAACTCGAGATCCAAGTAAGCAACTGGCTTGTAGTCGATTCCCGCGTTGTAGCCGTTGTCACGCGCAAGATCCGCGGCACCCGTGGAAACACTGGCGTTGGTGAAGTTCTTGCGGTTTGTCGTCCTGCCGCCAGCTGAGCACTTGGCCGCTGGACCGCAACGGAAAACGCGGCTGATCACCGTCTGATTTCCCCAGGGTGCGACGTCGTAAGCGGAGGCTGAGAAACTGAACTTGCCAGGATCGTATTCAATGCCGCCGCTAAATTGAGCGTTGTAGCCGAAAGTGACGAAAGGGCGGTGGAAAAATTTTGTGTCCATGATGGAGTTGCCCACTCCGGCGTCGATGAACGGAGAGAAATCTCCGAAGGCGTGGTCGAAATGGTTCGCCAAATTCCAAGTTGCATGGCCGGTGCTGAAACCCTTCTTCGTGTCACCGGTGGGAGCCGTCAAATGAATAGCCGAGCTGTAATTCAGGGATTTGTTCGGATAGTTCAGCCGGAGATCCGTGAAGAAGGCACCCACGCCAATGCCGGAGACGGCACCGGGATTGTTTTTCTTGATGGAAGAAGGAGCGCTCACAAAATAAAACGGGACTCCCGCGTCCACGCCAAAGTGCCGGGAAAAGTTATAGCCGACAGCGGACCCGAGATCGTAGACAGACCCATCGCCGCTGTTGCTTCCTTCAAACTTGGCTCCTAGCGTCATTCCGGGAGTGAAGCCTTCGGCGTTATCCTTTGCCGGCCCAGTCGCGGCGGGGTACGGGGATTGCCCGAAGGACACGGGACAAAGAGCTAAAACGAGGAGGGCGCCGAAAAGAACTGCGCCGATTAGGAAGCTGCCGCGTGAAGCGAGATTTTTCTTGTTCAAGTTTTCGCCGAAGATCACTATTCCCCTCCGATTTATGGTTCGCTTCTCGCACGATGTGCCGAATTTCATCCAGCCATCAAGTGTCCGCCAATCGTTGTAGATGAGAATTGAGGTGGGCGTTATTTGGTTCGATTCCAGTGTACGAGGAGAAGATGCCCGCGGCCGCGGGTGGAGCTGGAATTGTTTCGCCTCATGTAACTGTACGAAAGAACAGCCAGCAGCGGGCGCGGGGACAAATCGGGAAAAAAGATTCAACACAGAGGTCACGGAAAACACAGAGAACCCCGAGGAGACCAAGAAAAAGAGAAGAAATTCGGCGCTGAGGCCATGAGCTAGTGCTGAAGAATGGGGCGGGGCTCGGCGACGCCGGCGTAAAGCGATTCGATTACGGCGGCGTATTGTTGCTCGACGACGCGGCGCTTGAGCTTGAGGGTGAAGGTGAGGCTGCCGTTGTCGAAGGTGAAATCTTCCGGGAGAAGGGCGAAGCGCTTGATGGTTTCGTACTGTGCGAGATGGACGGTGAGGCGCTTGACCTCGGAATCGATTAAAGCGTGCACCCAGGGGTGGACGGCCAGCTTGGTGTTGGAGGCGAACTTGATTCCCTGGTCGGCAGCTTTGGCAGCAACCGTAGCGGGATTGGGGACAATGAGAGCGACGATGAATTTGCGTTTGTCGCCGACCACCATGGCGTTCAGGACGTAGGGGCTGGTCTTGAGCGCGTTTTCGATGGGTTGCGGCGCGACAAATTTTCCCGCCGCGGTCTTGATCAAGTCTTTCTTGCGGTCGGTGATGAAGAGATAGTTGTCTTTGTCCACGTGGCCGATGTCGCCGGTGCGGAACCAGCCGTCCTCGCTGAGAACTTCACGAGTGGCTTCGGGATTTTTGTAGTAGCCCTGCATGATGCAGGGGCCCTTGACGAGGATTTCTCCATCCTCGGCGGTGCGGACTTGGACGTTGGGAATCGGTTTGCCGGAACTGCCCATGCGGTTTTCGGGGTAGTTGCTGGAAACAATGGGAGAAGTTTCCGTCAAACCGTAGCCCTGATAGATGGGAATTCCGACAGCCCAGAAAAACTCCGCGAGTTCCTTGGAAAGTGGAGCGCCGCCGGAACTTACGAGGCGGAGACGGCCACCCATCCCGATACGGATTTTCCGATAGACCAGGACGTCGGCGAGCTTCTGCTGGAGCGTAACGGCGAGATTCGGATGGCTCTGGCTGGCGCGCCACTGCGCGGACATCTCGGCCACTCTCATGGCCCAATCAAAAAGCATTCTCTTCGCGCCGGTGTTTTTCGAACCTTGCTCGACGAGGCGCGCGTAGATCTTTTCGAAGAAGCGGGGCACCGCGGCGGTAATCGTGGGGTGGACCTCGAGAAGAGCCTGGGCGACGGCGTCGACAGACTCAACGTAGGCCAGAGCGGCACCTTGAAAGATGTAGATGTAATCCATGGTGCGGCCGTAGACGTGAGCGAGAGGAAGGAAAGAGAGCGCGACGTCTTCGGCGGGATTGAGCTGGAAGTCCTGGCCGACGTCGGTGACGTTGGAGCAGAAATTCGTGTGCGTGAGCATCACGCCCTTAGGCTCGCCAGTGGTGCCGGAGGTGTAGATGATGGAGGCGAGTTGACCTGGGAGGACCTGTGAGGCGCGCATGCGATAGGCGGAGATTTCTGCGCCGCTCGCGGAAGCGATCAGCGTTTCATAGCGAAGGCACTCGGTGGGTACATCGGCTCCCCCCTCGGCGACAATGATCAGCTCGAGATCGGAGAGACGGGAACGGCAGGCTAAGAGCTTCTCCAATTGGGGCGCGCCGCACACGACAACAACTTTGGCGCCGGCATGATTGAGGATGTAGGT